>DATJKV010000240.1:0-6163 GCA_035491155.1 Magnetospirillum sp.
GAACGGCGGTTGAGGGCGGCGTCATGCTCGAAGGCATCGATGAGGCGTGCCGTCACCTCGGGGCGGTGGTCGAGCGGAACCTCGGGTGCAAACCCCAAATGGCAGGTTTCGGCTACAGGCGAACCAAGGGAGGCCATGCGCAGAATCATCAATCGCGGCAACATGCGGCTCAATCCGGCCAGCACCGTCTTCAGCGAACCCTGGACGGTGGTCTCGAGCCGATATTCAGTGACGAAGCCAGGAACTGCGGCAATGAGCCGCCCCTCATCCCGTAATCCGTAATAGCGGAACTGGAAGCCCTCGACGCCGGCCTGTTCGGTAGCGCGGTAATAGGCCCAGTCCTCCAGTTCGCCGGGAAAGCACCGGTTCCACTCGGCTTCATCAAACGACTCGATCGTCGCGGCGATTTCCACGCCGGAGAGGGAGGATTGCGTCCTCATGGCGCGGCCGCCATGTCGACCACCGCTACGCCAGCCCAGAGCCAAGGGGACAAGAAAATGGGGCTCGTCATAGCACCTCGGACAGCAGGCCCAGCAACCGCTGGTTAGTGGCGGCGTTCCGTTGCAGGTCCGCAGGGACCGGCGAAGACGACCGGGGGTGATCGAGCCAGGCAGCGATCCGCTTCAGCGGCGACGCAAAGGCCGGGGGCGAGTATTCGCCGCAGACATCGACGCCGATAATCCGGCGGCGTCCGGCCAGCAAGCGCACGGCCTCCTCCAGCGCCGATAGCGGCATCTCGCCCTGGTCCCAATTGGTGACCGCCTCCTCGGGGCGCAGCACGTCCTTGTCGATGCTTATCCACACAGCCTCGGTCGGAAGCCGGTCGAACAGGTCCGTCAACAGTTCGGCGCGGTCGGGCCGATCGGCCAGCGCGGTCCAGTGGATGTCGGGCTTGCCGAGCAGCCGCGACGGCCCATGCCGCCAAGGAAGGATCTCGAGTGTTCGATTTTTCAGCGCCGTCAGGTTCCCCCCCTTCAATTGCGGCCAAGCAAGGTCATCGGCGCAGGGACCTATGGTGACGACCCGCTTGACCAACGGCAATTCGATCACGCGATTCACCCACGATCCGCAGTGATAGGCGGGCGGAAATGTCACCCAGTCGGGATGGTTGTCGAAATGGACCAAGCTGACCGGCTCGGGCACTGCCGCAAGCAGCGCCACGGTCAGGTGATGGAAATCACCCGAGCCGACAAAGGTGACCACCGGGCCGTTCCCTTCCGGAGCCCTTGCGGCCCCGATCCGTTGGCCGAATCGGCGCATTGCTGCGGTATCGGCCCAAAAACGGAGCGAATCAGCTTCGTTCCCCAGGTCAAGCACCTGCGCAGTGCTGGGAAAGACGTTTTGGTCACGGACGCTCCCGTCCAAATCCAGCAGGCGCAAACGCATCAAGGTGAACAGTTCAGTTTTCGGCTGCGAGACGGCGGTTCACTTTCTTACAACAACCTGACAGCCACCTTACAACAACCTGACAGCCACACATGCTAAAACAACATTGGCTACGCAAATTTCCACCCTTCCAACGACGTAATTTCACCCGAGGTCCGTGGGCTGGGTATCTTCGCCTTCGTTTGGGGAATTGTTGGCATTCCCGCTTCGGTGGTGACAAGGGCTGCCGGCTAACAAAGGGGCGATTTCGAGGAAGTGGTGCGCCAGGCCAAGGGCCTCAAGCGCCGGAACGCATAGGGGGAAGAATGATCCGGTGTCGTTGCTGCTGTCGTCGTGAGCACGCTTATCTGGTTGATCAAGTCTGCCGTCGTTGAACTCGGCTATGGGCCGTGGGCGGTACGGAGCAGGGGCAGCATGATTGAAGTGACGGTTCCGCAGTGGGCGGCGGCAATGATTGGCGGGAGCACCATCTTGGCGTTCGTCGCCACGAAACTGTGGGGGCCAAGGCGAAGGGTACTTGCGCTGCGCGTGCTTTCTGTCGCGGCATTTCTCACCGCCGCCGCGGTTGTCGTTGTTACTCAGACCGTCTGGTAAGGGAGCGTTTGGCCTGTTGGCGGGGCTTGACCGAAGGCAAGGTGGCATCGGCTCGGCGCGCGGCATGCTTTGGCCCATGAGCAAGCTCCTCATCCCCTGCGGCATTGCCGTGCTGGCTGCGTCGGCACTGGCCACCCTGGCCGCTGTATTTGCCGGATCGATGCAATGGCTCGGCTTGGCGGAACCCTTTGGCCCCGCTCTGCCGCCCCAGTCTCTGGTGGTTGGCGGGCTCTTCCTGGGCGTTCCCGTCGCTGCCCTGGGATGGGCCATAGTTTGGTTTGGCGGGTGGTTGCGGAACCACGGCTAAAGGCTACACCGGGACCGAGGATGCGGCATCAACCGCGGATGCGCCCGAGCTACCAACGCGATGGAACTGAAAAGCCCCGGCAAGTCGACGACTTGCCAGGGCTTTTCGTTCATTCCTCCATCAGCCGGGGCTGGCAAACAGCACGGTCAGGCCACCTTGGGGAAGGCCAGCTGGCGCGCCTGGGACAGACGGGAATGCCAGGCATAAGCGCTGGCGACGATGCTGTCGATGACGCTGCTGGCGGAGCGCCAGCCCAGTACCTCGCGTGCCTTGGCCGGGTCGGCCACCAGCACGGCGGGATCGCCGGCACGCCGGTCGGCCAGGCGCACGGGGACAGTGAGCCCGGTCACCCGCTCCACCGCGTCGATCACCTGGCGCACCGAATTGCCGCTGCCGGTGCCCAGGTTCAGCGCCATGCTCTCGCCCTGGCGCTCCAGATGGGCGAGAGCCAGCACATGGGCATCGGACAGGTCGTCCACATGGATGTAGTCGCGGATGGCGGTGCCGTCGGGGGTGGGATAGTCGGTGCCGAACACGGCGATGTCGGACCGCTCACCCATGGCCGCCTGCAGCACCAGCGGGATCAGATGGGATTCCGGCTGGTGGTCCTCGCCGATGCGGGACAGAGGATCGGCACCGCAGGCGTTGAAATAGCGCAACGCCACCCAATCCAGCCCATAGGCGCAGCCAAACCAGTACAGCATCTTCTCGACCAACAGCTTGGATTCGCCGTACGGGTTCACCGGCGATTGCGGATGGGCTTCGTCGATGGGGCTGTACTGGGGGTCGCCATAGGTCGCGGCGGTAGAGGAGAACACCAGCCGCTTGACCCCGCACTCCACCAGCGAATCTAGCAGGCCCAGGGTGTTGACCACGTTGTTGCGGAAATACTTGCGCGGGTCGGCCATGGACTCGCCCACCTGGGAAAAGGCGGCAAAATGGATGGCGGCGGTGATGCCGTGGCTATGGATGGTCCGGCGCAACAAGGCGGTGTCGGCGAGATCGCCCACCACCAGCGGTCCGAACTGGGCCGCCCAGCGGTGGCCGGTGACCAGGCTGTCATAGGCCACCGGCGTGTAACCCGCCTCGGCCAAGGCCTTGCAGGCATGGCTGCCGATGTATCCGGCTCCGCCGGTGACTAGGACGCTCGGTTTCATAATGCCCCCTCGTTCAGCGGAAGATGCGGGCCCAGAAGCCGGGCTGCGGCTTCGGTTCGGCGGACTTGGCCGGCAAGTCGCGCAGCAAGGTCTCGAAGCGCAGCAGGAAGATCTCCATGCTGCCCTGCTGCTTGGCCAGCGCCTCCTGGGCGGCACGGATCTCGGCCAACAGCTTGGCAATTTCGCCGTTGTCCTGGGTCGGCTTGACCTCGCGCAGAGCAGCGCCGAGGCGGCGCTGATTGAGGCTCAGGGCATCCACGGCGCCGGCGACCCGGCGCAGCAACGCGGTCTCGTCCTCGGGCTGGCGGGTTTTCAGCTCGATGCGCTCGCCGGTGCTGGGCGAAATTGCATCGACGGTGAAGCCGGCGGCGCCCGCCTCAAGAGTGACGGCGAAGGCGTGCGCCCCGTCGCCGATGCCGCCGTGGCGCAGATCGGGGCGGGCGCGGTCGGCGGTGGCGGACGCCGCCACCTTTCCGTCCACGCGGATTTCCACCGTCAAACGGTCCGCCGGATGCAGCCGGTCCCAGGCCCAGCCGAAAACGGTGCCGTCTTCGACCGCATCCAAATACCCCTCCAACCGGCTGGCCGGCCCTTGCAGGATTTCGACGCTGGCGCTCATCCCCCAGCCCTTCCTTCAGCCGACCGCGCGCAGGCGCGGCTGCTGCAGTGATTGCGGGCGCATCTTGTGGTCGACGCCGTTCTCGTCCAGGAACGCCTGCATGTCCTGGTAGCGCTGGCGGTAGACCCGGTTGAAGCGCTCGAACAGCGACTGGTCCCAGTAATCCTCCAGCCGGAACGGCTTGCCCGAGAACACGTCGAAAGCGGGGATGCGGTAGGTGTCGACGAACTCGGCGGTACGCGAATCGTAGGTGAAGTAGACCGAGGGGGTGCCGTTGGCGAGCGCCATCAAGTTGCCGTGCAGGCGATAGCCCAGCGCCAGATCGCGCGAGCGCATCAGCGCTTCCCAGTCGGCCACCACGTCGGAATAGAACAGCTTGCTGGCGTAGAGGGCCTCCATGGGGTCGCCCTCGCCCGTCAGCCAAGTCTCGTGGCGCAGTTGCTGGATGGCCTCGGCCTTCTGCTCGGGCGTGCCCCACAGCACCTTCTTTTCCTCGATCTCGCCCTGGGCGCAGACGGTTATGTCGAAGCGGCCGGCCATATCCAGGATCGCCTGGCGATGAATCCCCAGGTACTGGTCGATGTCCTTGGCGTAGTCGGCGCTGACCTCGCGGCGCAGGGTGAAGGCGACGTTGCGCACGTCCTCCAGCTTGGGCAGGTCGATCCGCAAATCGGGGTTGTTGTTCCTAAAGAGGGTCGGGCAACCGACGATGCGGGTGTTGCGGATGCCCAATTCCCACAGCACATCGGCAGTGTAGTCGCCGCGCACGCCCAGGCTGGTGGAGTGGTCGGCGATGAGGCTGAGCACGCGCTTGGCCTTGTCCGACAGCTGCAGCTTGCCCTTGACCGGCGCCTGGGCGCCGATGCCGAAGGCCAGCACAGGAATCTTCAGCTTTTCCAGCACCGGGACGGCGTTTTCCCAGTCCATGGTGGCGTGGATGTAGTTGGAACCGCGCAGGAAAACGTAGTCGTACTCGGCGTTGTAGCGGTCGATATCAGCCTGGCGCACCTCGCGGATGCGGAGAACGTCCAGCTTGTTGAAATTCAGCAGCTTGAGTGACGAGTCGAAGACGAAAGCATCACCGATATTGTGGTAATGATTGATATTGCCCTGAACATCCACATGATTATACCAACGCACACAGTCATGGTCATAGACTTCTCCCGATGGGATCATGACAAGAATGTTGGGCATTACCGATCCTGCTATAGTTAATTTGTATCGGTAGTCACCATAGGCGGAGGACGATCCATGAGTCGTGTGGCAAAGATTTGTCTGACGGCTTGGCTATTGGGGCTTTTCTGTGACATCGCCCCTGCCCTGGCCCAGGCGCCGGCTCAGGCGCCCGCGCTGGCGCTCAGCCCGCAGGGTGCGGAAACCATGGTGTTCCGCTGGAAAACCGATGCCTGCGACAAGGACGACATTCCCGACGGGCCGGCCCGCGCCTTCCGCGACGCCCAGGGCCAGGTCCACCTGTTCGCGCCCCATACCGTCAATCGCGCCCTGGTGGGGCCCAGCCTGGAGGCGGTGAAGCCCGATTGCCGGGTGGTCTACAAGGGTGGCGAGCGCGACGATCCGGCCGCCTTCGACGACCGCGCCTGGCTGACCGCCTTCCACACCGAGGACGGCGTTACCGTGCACGCCCTGATCCACAACGAATTCCAGGGCCACCGCCGCAAAGCCCTCTGCCCCAGCGGCGTCTACATGCAATGCTGGAACAACTCGGTGACCGAGGCTCTGTCCACCGACGGCGGCCGGTCCTTCCACCGGGTGGGCGGGCCGGTGGCAACGCTGCCGTGGCGCTATCGCGGCGACCTCGGCCACCACGCGGGCTATTTCAATCCCAGCAACATCATCACCAAGGACGGCTACCTCTATACCCTGGTGTTCGCGGTGGGGATGGAGGACCAGAAGGGTGGCGCCTGCCTGATCCGCACCAACGACATCGGCAACACCCGAGCCTGGCGGGCATGGGACGGCAACGATTTCACCGTGGCCTTCGCCGACCCCTATCACGACGACAACTTCACTCCGGCCAAGCATGTTTGCCAGCCGGTGGGCAAGGGCACCCTGGAGGCGCCGGTGTCCTCGGTAGTGCTG
>DATJKV010000241.1:0-29602 GCA_035491155.1 Magnetospirillum sp.
AGGTCGAGGCGCCGTTCGCCTCCAAGTGGGGCGGCGAGTGGCGTATGGTGGTCTATGTCAACCAGGCGGCTTACGCCGAGCACATCGCCCTGGTGAAGGGCGACATCGCGGGCGACGGCCCGGTGATGGTGCGTGTTCATGCTGTCAACATCCTGGATGACGTGCTGGGCGACCAGGGCTCGGGCAAGGCCGGCGAGCTTCATACCGCCATGGAAATGATCGCCGCCCATGGTCGCGGCGTCGTGGTTCTGGTGCGCGAACCGCGCCCGACCAGCCTGTCCGATCGCATCCGCGCCCAGCTGGACGCCCGCCCGGCCCCGGCCGAGCTGCGCGACTACGGCATCGGCGCCCAGATTTTGCTGGATTTGGGCGTGCGCGACATGATCCTGTTGTCCAATCACAAGAAGACCATCATCGGCCTTGAAGGCTTCGGCCTCGAGGTGGTCGAGCAGCGGCCCATCCCGGCCGCCTGACCTCGAAAGGAACGACCATGAGCCAGACCCGCGTCCTGATTCTGGAGGCGCGCTTCTACGACCATCTCGCCGACATGCTGCTGGCGGGCGCCGCCGGTGCGCTGGAAGCGGCCGGGGCGGCGTGGGACAAGGTGACCCTGCCGGGTGTGCTGGAACTGCCGGCCGCCCTGGAGATGTATGCCACCGCGCAGGAGCTGGGCACCACCGACGTGCGCTATGACGGCTTCGTCGTCCTCGGCACCGCCATCCGGGGCGAGAGCGATCACTACCATCACGTCTCCACCGCCTGCGTGAACGGCTGCAGCGAGGTTGCCACGCGGCATCGCCTGGCCTTGGGCAGCGGTGTGTTGACCGTCCACAACGAGGCCCAGGCGCTGAACCGCGCCGACCCCGCCCGCAAGAACTTGGGCGGCCAGGCCGCCCGCGCCTGTCTCCGCATGCTTGACCTCAAGCGTGCCCTGAAACTTTCCCGCTGAGCAGAGCCCAAGTGCGCAAACCCAACCCCAACGCGACCCGCCGTTCCGCCGCCCGCCTTGCCGCGGTGCAGGCGCTTTACTCCATGGAGATCACCGGCGTCACCGCCGAGCAGGCCATGGACGAGTTCCGTCAGCGCCAGGCCGACGATCCGCCGTCGCGCCTCGCCGAGCCCGATGGCGAACTGGTCACCCTGCTGGTGCGCGGCGCCACCGCCGAGGGAGCGCTGTTGGACGAGATGATCGGCCACGCTTTGGCGCGCGATTGGACGGTGGACCGCCTGGAATCCGTGCTGCGCGCCATCCTGCGCGCTGGTGCCTTCGAGCTGAAGGCACGCCCGCAGACCCCGGCCCGCGTCGCCATCACCGAATACGTGGACGTGGCGCACGCCTTCTATGCCGGCCCGGAGCCCAAGATGGTCAACGCCGTGCTCGACAAAGTCGCGCGGGTACTGCGCCCCGACGAGTTCGAGGGCGAGCCGCCCCGGCAGGGCTGAGGCCACCCCATTGAGCGGCGCCCCGGACGAGTTCCAGCTCATCGCCGATCTCTTCGCCCCGCTGGCGCGAAGCTATCCCGGTGCATTGAACCTGACCGACGACGTGGCGCTGCTCGCGGCCGAACTTGGTTTCGAGACCGCCGTCACCGTGGATGCCATGGTGGCGGGCGTTCATTTCCTTCCTGCCGATCCGCCCGATCTGGTGGCCCGCAAGCTCGTGCGCGTCAACCTGTCCGACCTTGCGGCCAAGGGGGCTCGTCCCTTTGCCGTCATGCTGGCGGCCGCTTTCCCGCGCGGGACGGACATGGATTGGCTGCGTCGATTTGGCGACGGCCTGGCGGCGGACGTGGGCGAGTTCGGCATAGCGCTGATCGGGGGGGACACGGTATCTACCCCCGGTCCGCTGACCCTGTCGCTCACCGCTTTCGGGCGCGTGGGGGAGGGCAAGGCACTGCTGCGGTCCGGCGCGCGCGCCGGTGACACCATATGGGTTTCCGGCAGCATTGGCGACGGCGCCCTGGGCCTGCGGGCTGCGCAGGGGCAATTCAGCCAGTTGGAAGCATCCCACGCCGCCTTCCTCGCGGAGCGTTATCGCCTGCCGCGCCCCAGGGTGGCCCTGGGCCCCGAACTGATCGGGCTGGCCCATGCCGGCATGGACATTTCCGACGGCTTGGTCCAGGACCTTGGACACCTCTGCCGCGCTTCGCGCTTGGGGGCGCAGGTCGAGGCGGGGAGGGTGCCCCTGTCCTCGGCAGCCCAGGCGGCGCTGGCCGAGGAGCACTCCCTCCTTGCCACCGTGCTGACCGGAGGCGATGATTACGAATTGCTGTTCACCGCCCCGCCATTGGCGAGCCCGGCCATTCTGGAACTGGGCACCCGCGTGGGAGTGGCGGTGACCGCCATCGGCTCCATGGTGGAGGGCGCGGGCGTCACCGTTCTGGACGCAGCCGGCCAGGCCATGGCCCTGGGCCGGGGAGGGTGGCGACATTTCAGTGCAACCGGAATGGGGACCGGCGCGTGATCCGACTCATTTTTATTGTGATCGCGTTCCTGATGATGGTGGGTGCCATCATCGGCGGCCTGTATTTCTGGGGCGTCGACCCGCTCGATCGCTTCAACCAACTGATCGGCAATGCTCCTGCCCAAAAGGAGATTGCCAACGCCGCGCCTAAGTCCGTGGCGCCGTCCTACGTGGAATTCGGCCTGTTGATCGTGCCCGTGGTGCAGGATAAGGAAGTGCGCAAGCAGGCAGAAATGATCCTGCGCCTAGAGGTTCCCTTCGAGAAGAAGGAAATCGTCGCGCAGAACCTGCCGCGCCTGCAGAACGCCTTCCTTGAAGACATGATGGCGTTCCTGCCCTACCAACTGCGCGACAATCCGATCTTGGACCAAGTGGCAATCCGCCGCCGATTGCTGACCATTTGCGACAAGGTCCTGCTTCCGGGGTGGGTCAAGGATGTGTCCATCGAGCAGTCATCACTGAAGTGATACTTGCGGGCGGAACTTTCGTTCACGCCTCGACAATTTGGAACCATCCTAATTATAGCCCTCGGTAAGGGCGTCGATTATCATAAAGGCATATGGCCGCGAGCAATTCATTGCATCGCCCCATGTCTTCTGGCAACTTTTCCAGCGCTTGCGTTGTCTCCTCAGCCAACCAGCAGTTTTCGCCGGACGGAAGTGACAGGCGCGAGTCAATAAAGCTGCTCAGGGGATAAAGACACAATGACAACTCTCTTTGTGATCGCATGCGGCCTGGTGGCGCTGCTCTACGGAGCCTACGCCACCAAGTCGGTGCTGGCGGCGCCCGCCGGAACTCCAAGAATGCAGGAAATTGCCGGTGCCGTGCAGGAAGGCGCCCGCGCCTACCTGAACCGCCAGTACACCACCATCGCCATCGTCGGCGCCGTCGTCGCCGTCATCCTGGCGGTGCGCCTGGGAATCTTCCAGGCCGGCGGCTTCGTGCTGGGTGCCGTACTGTCCGGCGTCGCCGGCTACGTCGGCATGAACGTTTCCGTGCGTGCCAACGTCCGTACCGCCGAAGCGGCCCGTTCGGGCGGCATGCAGCAGGCCCTGGACGTCGCCTTCAAGTCTGGCGCCATCACCGGTCTGCTGGTGGTTGGCCTCGGCCTGATCGGCGTCGCCGGTTACTACGGCATCCTGCGCAACGCCGGCATCGACTCGCGTGGCCTGCTCGAGGCCCTGGTGGCCCTGTCGTTCGGCGCCTCGCTGATCTCCATTTTCGCCCGTCTGGGCGGCGGCATCTTCACCAAGGGGGCGGACGTGGGTGCCGACCTGGTGGGCAAGGTGGAAGCCGGTATCCCCGAGGATGATCCGCGCAACCCCGCCGTGATCGCCGACAACGTGGGCGACAACGTGGGCGACTGCGCCGGCATGGCCGCCGACCTGTTCGAGACCTACGCGGTGACCGTCGTCGGCACCATGCTGCTGGGCTCGATCTTCTTCACCGGAGCGGCCCAGGAATCCATGATGCTGCTGCCGCTGGTCATCTGCGGCGTTTGCATCTTCGCCTCCGTGGTGGGCACGTTCTTCGTCAAGCTGGACAGCTCCGAGAAGATCATGAAGGCCCTGTACAAGGGCCTTATCGTTACCGGTGTGCTGTCGGCGCTGCTGATCGCCATCATCATCCAGGTGATGTTCGGCGGCTTCGGCGCCACCTTCGACGCGGCCGGCCGCACCATCACCGGCGGCGGCCTGTTCGCCTGCTCGATGATCGGCCTGGCCGTTACCGGCCTGCTGGTGTGGATCACCGAGTACTACACCGGCACCGATTATCGCCCGGTGAAGTCGGTGGCCCAGGCTTCGACCACCGGCCACGGCACCAACGTCATCCAGGGTCTGGCGGTTTCCATGGAAGCCTGCGCCCTGCCGGTGCTGGTCATCTCGATCGCCATCATCGTGGCGTACAAGCTGGCCGGCCTGTTCGGCATCTCGGTGGCGGCCACCACCATGCTGGCCCTGGCCGGCATGATCGTTGCCCTGGACGCCTACGGCCCGGTGACCGACAACGCCGGCGGTATCGCCGAAATGTCCGAGCTGCCGAAGGAGGTCCGCAAGACCACCGACGCCCTGGACGCCGTCGGCAATACCACCAAGGCCGTGACCAAGGGCTACGCCATCGGTTCGGCCGGTCTGGCCGCGCTGGTGCTGTTCGCCGCCTATACCGAGGACCTGAAGCACTATTTCCCCAACCTGAACGTCCAGTTCAGCCTTGAGGATCCCTTCGTGGTCATCGGCCTGTTCCTCGGCGGTCTGCTGCCCTACCTGTTCGGTGCCATGGGCATGCAGGCGGTCGGTCGTGCCGCCGGCTCGGTGGTGATCGAGGTTCGCCGCCAGTTCAAGGAAATCGCCGGCATCATGGAAGGCAAGGCCAAGCCCGACTACGGTCGCGCCGTGGACATGCTGACCCGTGCCGCGATCAAGGAAATGATCATTCCGTCCATGCTGCCGGTGCTGTCGCCGGTGGTGCTGTACTTCGTGATCCGTGCGGTCGCCGACCAGAAGGCGGCCTTCACCGCCCTGGGCGCCATGCTGCTGGGTACCATCGTGACCGGCCTGTTCGTGGCCATCTCGATGACCTCGGGCGGTGGCGCTTGGGATAACGCCAAGAAGTACATCGAAGACGGCCACCATGGTGGCAAGGGTTCCGACGCCCACAAGGCGGCGGTGACCGGCGACACCGTCGGCGATCCCTACAAGGACACCGCCGGCCCGGCCGTCAACCCGATGATCAAGATCATCAACATCGTCGCCATCCTGCTGTTGGCGATGGTGGCGGGCTGATCCGTCATCCGGTCAAAAAGAAACCCCGGTCGAAAGGCCGGGGTTTTTCTTTGCCCGCGCGGCAGGAGCGGCGAGGGGGTTACGGACCCTTGCCGGCAGGATCCTTCGAGAACTTGCCGATGTTGCCCACCAACTGCTCAAGGATGCTGAGCTCCTTGCCGGCGGTGGGGGTCTCGCGGTCGACCGTCTGCACGGTGATGCCGTCATCCATGCCGCGCAGAACCACGTCCTTGACCACGCCGCTCTTGTCGAACGAGATGGACACCACCTTGCGGTCCTTCAGTTCGGGCTTGAAGAAGGCGGTGGTCTCCGTGCGCGCGGAAATGTACTGCCAGCTTTCTTCACCGTATGTGGCTGTCGCTGACGGGCTGCCCAGCAGCGTCTGGACCTCGTCGCGGGTCGTCTTGCCCGCCTTGATCTGAGCCAGGTTCTCCGGCGTCGGCAGATTGCCGCGCAGGTCGACCGAGGGAGTGCAGGCGCCGGCAAGCAGGGTGGCGGCGAGGGCGAAGGCGGGGAGCGTGGAGCGCAGGATCTTCATCCGGGTCGAAGCCGAAGCATTGACGGGGCGAGGCTTGGGAGCCAAAGTGTGGGCCACCATGCACCCCCGCACGCGGAATTGTCAACGTTCCGCACCGCCTAGGGCGGCGGGGGACAGCTTCCGGATCGGACAACATGCTTTTTCGTGGTTTTTTTGAGCGCCGCCGCCGTGAGCGAGCCGCCAGCGACCTTTATCTGGCCGCAGTCAATCAGGCGCGTCAGCCCGTGTTCTATACCGATTACGGCGTGCCCGACAGTCTGGAGGGGCGCTTCGATATGATCATCCTGCACGTCTGGATGGTCCTGCGCCGTCTTGGCCGCCAAGATGGCGAGGCCGGCCATACCCTGGGCCAGGCGACCGTCGAGCTGATGTTCGCCGACATGGACCGGAACCTGCGCGAAATGGGGGTAACCGACCTGCGCGTGGGCAAGCGGGTGCTGAACATGGCCGAGGCCTTCTACGGCCGCGCCGGCGCCTACGACAAGGCGCTTGCGGATGGCGAGGAGGCGCTTGCCGCCGCGCTGACCCGGAACCTTTACCAATCCGTCGATCCGGTGCCGCAACATCCCGCAGCCATGGCGGCTTACGTACGCGATCAGCTGTCCAACCTCGACACCCAGGCGGTCGCCGACCTACTTGATGGTAAGGTGACTTTCCAGACCCCGGAGGTGGGAGGATGACCCACACGCCTTCTCTCGAATTCAGCCGGCCCGTCCGGATCGATCAGATTCCCGCCTCGGGCCTGCGCCTGCACCTGTCTGCCAAGCCGGATGAGTGTGCCGCCCTGGCCCGCCGCTTCGGTCTGCAGGCCGTCGACGCGCTGTCGGCCCAGGTCATGCTGAAGGCGGTGGCCGGCGGCGCCATCATCCGCCTGGACGGGACCTTGTCGGCCAAGGTGGTGCAGACCTGTGTGGTCAGCCTGGAGCCGGTTCCTGCCGAGGTGGAAGACAGCTTCTCCATGACCTTCGGCGCCTCGGAGCCCGAGGAGGACGAGATCGATCTGTCGCTGGACGAGGAGGACCCGCCGGATCCCATCGTCGACGGCACCATTGACGCCGGCGAAGCGGTGGCGGAACATCTGGCGCTGGCGTTGGATCCGTTCCCGCGCAAGCCCGGGATTTCGTTCGAAAGCGCCGATCCGGAACCCGAAATAACGGAAAAGCGAAGCAACCCCTTCGCTGTACTGGCCGAGTTGCGCAAAAATAAGGGGTGAGCAAGCACCATCCCCTTGCTACGGCCGGGCTTTTTGGCTAATAAAGGCCCCTTTCCCCGTCAGGGCCTCTGAGCAGAGAGTACACGACAATGGCTGTCCCGAAGAAGAAGACCTCCAAGTCCCGCCGCAACATGCGCCGCGCCCACCACGCCCTCCCGAACGTTTCGGGTATGGAGTGCCCGAACTGCGGCGAACAGAAGCTGCCCCACCACGTCTGCGGCTCCTGCGGCCACTACGATGGTCGCGAGGTCGTCGCCCAGGGCGAAGCCAACGCCTGATACCCCCTCGTAACGTTCGGCGGAGCGCAAGACGGTGAGCGCACCGGTGACAATCTCCATCGACGCCATGGGGGGCGACCACGCCCCCGATATGGTGGTGGAAGGAGTGCGGCTGGCGCATGTGCGGTTGCCGCACGTCCGCTATATGCTGTTCGGTGATGCTTCCCGCATCGAACCGCTCCTTGATCGTTGCCCGGAGCTCAAGGGCGTCTGCCAGGTCCGTCACACCGACGAATGGGTGGCGATGGAAGACAAGCCCAGCCAGGTGCTGCGCACGGGGCGTCGCACCAGCATGTGGCTTGCCGTCGACGCGGTGGTAAAGGGCGAGGCGGCTGGTGTCGTCTCGGCCGGCAACACCGGCGCGCTGATGGCGGTGTCGAAGTTCGTGCTGCGCATGCTGCCCGGCATCGACCGTCCCGCCATCGCTGGCCTGTTCCCCACCGAGCGTGGCGAGACCGTCATGCTCGACCTGGGCGCCAATGTGGAATGCAGCGCCAGCAATCTGGTGCAGTTCGCGGTGATGGGCGAGGTTTTCGCCCGCGCCGTCCTGGGGCTGGAGCAGCCGACCATCGGCTTGCTCAACATCGGCTCAGAGGATCTCAAGGGTAACGACGCCGTCCGCACGGCGGCCAATACCCTGCGCGAGAGCCACCTGCCGATCCGCTTCCACGGCTTCGTCGAAGGCAATGACATCTGCGGCGGCACCGTCGACGTGGTGGTGACCGATGGTTTCACCGGCAACATCGCCTTGAAGACCGCCGAGGGCACCGTGAAGTTCTATTCGGGCTTCCTGCGTGACGCCTTCAGCAGCTCGCTCCTGGCCAAGCTGGGATATCTTCTCGCGCGGCGCTCGCTGAACAAGGTGAAGGTTCGCACCGATCCTCGCCGCTATAATGGCGCCATGTTCCTGGGTTTGAACGGCATCGCGGTGAAGAGCCATGGCGGCACCGACGCCTTCGGATTCGCCAATGCCATCGGCGTCGCCGTCGATCTGGTGGCGCACGGCTATAACGAGCGTATCCGCAAGGAACTGGAACACCTGAACGCCCCCGAGGCTCCGGCCTCGCAGCGCGTCGCCGGCAACGGATAACCAAGACAAAATGATCCTGCGCTCCCACATCGTCGGTTGCGGATCCTATCTCCCGGCCCGAGTGCTCACCAACGCGGAACTGGCGTCCATGGTGGACACCTCTGACGAATGGATCGTCGAGCGTACCGGCATTCGCCAGCGCCACATCGCCGCCGAGGGTGAAACCACCTCGGATTTGGCGACCGAGGCGGCGCGCAAGGCGCTGCGGTTGGCCGAGGTGAATGCCGCCGACGTCGATTTGGTGATCGTCGCCACCGCCACCCCGGACAACACGTTCCCGGCCACCGCGACCAAGGTGCAGCAGCGCCTGGGGATGACCGGCGGCTTCGCCTTCGACGTCCAGGCGGTGTGCTCGGGCTTCATCTATGCCTTGTCGGTGGCCGACAGCTTCATCAAGTCGGGCCAGGTGCGCACGGCCGTGGTGATCGGCGCCGAGACGTTTTCTCGCATCCTCGATTGGACCGACCGCGGGACCTGCGTGCTGTTCGGCGACGGCGCTGGCGCGGTGGTTCTGAAGGCGTCGTGGGAGAGCGGTGCCAACACCGACCGCGGCATCCTGTCCACCCACCTGCATTCCGACGGCCGCTATTATGACCTGCTCAAGGTGGATGGCGGCCCGTCGTCGAGCCAGACCGTCGGCCATCTGCGCATGGAGGGCCGCGAGGTCTTCCGGCACGCCGTGGTCAACCTGGCCCAGGTGGTGGCCGAAGCGCTGAAGGCCAACGACCTGAGCGCTGCCGACGTGGATTGGGTGGTGCCGCACCAGGCCAACCGCCGCATCCTGGAAGGCACCGCCAAGAAGCTGGGCTTCCCCATGGAGCGCATGGTGGTGACGGTGGACCGTCACGCCAACACTTCTGCCGCCTCGATCCCGCTGGCCTTTGCCGAGGCATGGACCGACGGGCGTATCAAGCGCGGCGATCTGGTGCTGCTGGAAGCCATGGGTGGCGGCTTCACCTGGGGCTCGGCCCTGGCCCGTCTGTAAGCGAGGGTAGGGGCTTTGCCCCATCTTGCGCGGACGAGGCAACGTCTCATCGCATCCCTTTGATATTGACCATTTTCCGCTAAGCGGATACGGTCGGTATCTGGATTTTTTCTTATGGGCAGGTAATCTTCTCCATGTCGGAAAAGACCATCACACGCGCGCAATTGAGCGAGGCGATCTACCAGGAGGTGGGTCTTTCCCGCAACGAATCCGCCGACCTGCTCGAGGCCGTGTTGAACGAGATTTCCACCGCGCTGGCCGAGGGCGAGTCGGTGAAGATCTCCTCGTTCGGCAGCTTCGCCGTGCGCTCCAAGGGCCAGCGGGTGGGCCGCAATCCCAAGACCGGCGAGGAAGTGCCGATCCTGCCGCGCCGCGTGCTGGTGTTCCGGCCGTCGCAGCTGCTGAAGAAGAAGATCAACGAAGGGCCGGTTTCGGCCAAGGCCGGGAAGTGATGAGCGACGACGGCGAACTTCCTCTCGTCCGCCGTTCCGGCAAATCGGAATCCGCCTTCCGCACCATCAGCGAAGTGGCGGATGATTTGGATGTGCCCCAGCACGTCCTGCGCTTCTGGGAAAGCAAGTTTCCCCAGGTCAAGCCGCTGAAGCGCGGTGGCGGCCGTCGCTATTACCGTCCCGAGGATGTCGCGCTGCTGCGCCGCATCCGCGACCTGCTGTACAGCGAAGGCTACACCATCAAGGGCGTGCAGAAGCTGCTGCGCGAAGGCGGCCATAAGGAAGGGCCGGCTGAAGCCAAGTCCGCGGATGAAGCCGAACTGCCGCTGCCCATGGAAGCTGGGGCCGAGCAGCCCGAGTTTCCCGAGCTCCACGACGGCGAAGAGGATGACGAAGCCGCCGAGTTGGACGCACTGGCGGACGAGGGCGCTCCGGTGTTGGCGCACGACCGTTTTTCCCCGGAAACCCGCAAGGAATTACAGGCGTTGCTGGGGGAGCTGGAACAGCTGCGCGGCCTTTTGCAACCTCGGTAATTTGGGGGTTGCAGGGCAGGGGGCTCCTGAGTATAGTGCGCCCCTCTTCCGGCGGCACCCGCCGGAAACCCCCGCCGAAAGCCAGTCTTTCGGCACATTTTCCCGGTCGGGGTTAGCCCCATCGGGACCGGTCGGAGCGTAGCGCAGCCCGGTAGCGCATCAGTCTGGGGGACTGGGGGTCGCAGGTTCGAATCCTGTCGCTCCGACCATTTTATCCAAGAAGACCGCCGCTTTCGAGCAGGCGGTTTTTCTTTTTCCGGAACGGCTGTTCCATAAGCTGCCCGATCATCCTGCATTGCGCGATTGCCTGCCCGCCCTTACTCGGGGATAAAGGCGCCACCCCAGGCAAAGCGAGATCGGTCGGTGGCCCAGCATCCCCATCTTTGGTTGGCCCTGTCCCCACATGGATACGGCCACGCGGCAATGACCGCACCGCTGGTGGCCGAATTGCGCCGACGGCGTCCCGGGCTGCGGCTGACCATCCAGACCGCCGTGCCCCGTGATTTCCTGGCGACCCGCTACGACGATTTCACTTACGTGCCCGAAATCCCCGATTTCGGCTTCCGCATGCGCTCGGCGACGACCATCGACGTGCCTGCCAGCGCAGCTTGTTACCTTGAGCAGCACGGCGATTTTTCTGCCCTGGTGAATAGGGAGGCACGGCGGCTCGCTGCGGCCCGGCCCGACTTGGTGCTGGCCAATGTCCCTTACGTCACCATCGCCGCCGCCCATCAGGCCGGCATCCCGGTCGTTGCGTTCTCATCGCTCAACTGGGCCGACATGGCGGATCATTACCTGGGGCATCTGCCCGAATGCACGCGGGTGAGGGCGGAGATCCGTGCCAGCTATGAGAAGGCGGCCTTATTCCTGCGCGCCACGCCGGGGCAGCCCATGACCCTGTCCAACGTCCGCGACATCGGTCCGGTGGCTCGCCTTGGCCGCAACCGGTACGAAGAGATCCGTGCGCGGATCGGTGCCGCGCCGGGCGAGCGCCTGGGTTTGATCGCCTTCGGTGGCATCGAGCATAACCTGCCCTTGGACCGGTGGCCCCGCCTGGACGGCTGGCGCTGGCTGAGCGCGCTGCAGGAGGTGCCCAGCCGCCCCGACATGGCCATCTGGACCGAAGCGGGAGTGCCGTTCGCCGACCTGCTGCCTTCGGTCGACCTGCTGGTCTGCAAGACGGGCTACGGCACGTTTTCCGAGGCAGGCCTGGCCGGCATCCCCGTGCTGTACGAGGCCCGGCCCGACTGGCCGGAGGCTCCGCCGCTGGAGCAATGGCTGGCCCGCCATACCCGTTGCCTGCCGGCAACCACCGAACAGATGCTGGGGCCCGACTTCCCCATGCTACTGCAAAGGTTGTTTTCCCTGCCAATTCCGCCACTTGCCCAGCCCACGGGGGTAGCAGAGGGGGCCGAGATCATCGCCAATCACCTGCCGCAGGTGGCTTAGCCTGCGCATGCAGTTGAGGGCGGCGGCGATCGTCACGCGGCAGCATCGAATGGAGGCATCGATGAGCGAGGAAACCGTCCTGGTCTATGTCACCGCACCATCCCACGAGGAAGCGTTGCGGCTGGCCCATTTGGCCGTTGGCGAGCGTCTGGCGGCCTGCGCCAACGTGCTGGGCCCCATCACCTCGGTCTATTGGTGGGACGGCAAGGTCAACCAGGAGCCCGAGGTGGCCATGGTACTGAAGACCCGGGCCGGTCAGGCCGAGGCCCTGGTCGCGCGACTGAAGGCGGCGCATCCCTACGACTGTCCGTGCGTCGTCGTCCTGCCCATCGCCGCCGGCAATCCCGATTTCCTTGGCTGGATCCGGACGGAGACCGGCGGCTGATCAGCCGGGCAGCCACACGGTGGCGGCTGCCTGGGCCGCAATACCCTCGCGCCGGCCGGCGAAGCCCAGGCCCTCGGTAGTGGTGGCCTTGACGCTGACCCGGTCTTGGGCAATGCCCAGGATCTCCGCCACACGGGCCTGCATGGCGGCGCGATGGGGACCAACCTTGGGCCGCTCGCAAATGATGGTGATGTCCAGGTGAACGATGCGGCCGCCCAGCGCGGCCACCAACCCTGCCGCATGGGCGAGGAAACGGTCGGACGAGGCGCCCTTCCATTTCGGATCGGTCGGCGGGAAATGGCGGCCGATGTCGGCAGCGGAAATGGTCCCCAGGATGGCGTCGGTGGCGGCGTGCAGGGCGACATCGGCGTCGGAATGACCCTCAAGCCGGAAATCGTGGGGAATTTCCACGCCGCAGAGCCACACCCCCGTTCCCGGCGCGAAACGATGGACGTCATAGCCGGTAGCCATCCGGGTCTCGCCGGGGCCTCGGAACACGGCCTGGGCCCGTTCCAAATCGGCGGCGGTGGTGATCTTGTAATTGTCCTCCGAGCCTTGCACCAAAGCCACCTTCAGCCCGGCGCGTTCGGCCACGGCGGCATCATCGGTCAGTTCCTCGCCGGCAACGGCCAGATGGGCGGACAGGATGTCGGCGAAGCGAAAGCCCTGGGGCGTCTGCGCCCGCCACAAGCCGGCGCGCTCGACGGTGCCGCCCACCATGCCGTCGGCGCCCCGCTTCAGGGTGTCGGCCACGGCCACGGCGGGAATGGCGCCGGGATGATAGTCCAGGGCGGCGATCACCCGGCCGATGGTGCCCATATCGACGAAGGGGCGGGCCGCGTCATGGATCAGCACGATATCGGGTGACAAAGGCGCTAGGCTTTCCAGTCCCAGCCGCACCGAATCCTGCCGGGTGGCGCCACCGGCCACCGGTTCGAGCAGGTCGAGCCCGGCGGTTGCTTGGGCGTATACGTCGGCGTCGTCGGGATGGTAGACCACCCGCACGGCGTCAATCTGCGGGTTGACGGCCAGCGCCGCCAAGGTGTGGCGCAGCACGGGGCGGCCGGCAAGTTCCTGGTATTGCTTGGGAATATCACCGCCGAACCGTCGGCCACGCCCGGCCGCCACCACCAACGCCACGACTTTGGCCATCCTTACGTCCTTCCTGCAATCGGCCCCGTAGCCTAAGGGCCGCCGCCGTCTCTGCCAAGAGGGCCAAAACGCCACCCTCGGTCTTTTCCCGCTGGCAAACAGTGCTATAGTCACGGCCATGTCGACGCCCCTGATCCTCAATGCCGCCGCGCTTGCCGCTCTCGTGATCGCCGCGCTGATCCCCTTGCGCACCGGAGCCGGCCGGGATGCCCCGTTCTGGTCGGTGATGGGGGCCACCATGGTGGCGACCGCCGCCTTCGCCTTTGCTCTGGTGTTCGGCGGGTGGCAGACCGACCTGGGCACCACCCTTTGGGTCAGCGTCGCCGCGACCGTGCTGCTGTTCTCGGGTATCGCCGCGACCATTCCGGCGAGTTGGCGGCTGGCGCCGCTGCTGATGCCCTATCTTGCCCTGATGGGCATCGTCGCCTCGGTCGTGCGGGGCGAGCCGCGACCCATGAGCGGCGGCGCTCCGGCGATCTGGATCGATCTGCACATTGTCGTCTCGGTGCTGACCTACGCGCTGCTGACCCTGGCGGCGGTGGCCTCGCTGGGGGTGTTCCTGCAGGAACGGGCGCTCAAGCACAAGCGGCCCACCCGCCTGACCCGCATGCTGCCGGCCGTGGTGGAGGCGGAACGGCTGGCCGGCTGGCTGCTGCTGGGCAGCGATGTCGTGCTTGGCCTTGGCATCGCCACCGGTCTCGCCACCCAATATTTCGAGAGCGGCAGCGCCTGGCGGCTGGACCACAAGACCCTGTTCTCGCTGATTGCCTTTGGCCTGATCAGTGCCCTGCTGCTCGGTCACCGGGTGTGCGGCGTCCGCGGCCGCATCGCAGCCCGGATCGTGTTGGTGGCCTATCTCCTGCTGACGCTGGCCTTTCCTGGCGTCAAATTCGTCACGCAAGTGCTTCTTTAGAATCATTGCTGAAAAAATGCTCATGCCCCAACGGCTTTTGCCGTTGCGCTGGGCATGGTCTGCATAATAAATACGCAGCCATGCACACACGTTCTCGCCAGCCTTTCGCCATCGGTTCGGTGTCCCTGGACAACCCGGTGATCCTTGCGCCCATGTCGGGGGTGACGGACATGCCGTTCCGTCGCCTGGTCAAGCGCATGGGCGCGGGCCTCGTGGTGTCCGAGATGATCGCCAGCCAGGCGATGATCCGCGAAACCCGCCAAACCATGCAGATGATCGCCCACACCGACGTGGAGCAGCCCATCTCGGTGCAGCTTGCCGGTTGCGAGCCCGAGGTGATGGCGGAAGCCGCGCGCATGAATGTCGATCGCGGCGCCGCCATCATCGACATCAACATGGGCTGCCCGGTGAAGAAGGTGGCGGTGAAGGGCGAGGCGGGCTCGGCCCTGATGAAGGACGAGGTGCTGGCCGGCAGGCTGATGGAAGCCACCGTCAAGGCGGTGGACGTGCCGGTGACGCTCAAGTGCCGCATGGGCTGGGACCTCAGCAACCTGAACGCCCCGCGCCTGGCCAGGATCGCCGAGGAGTGCGGCATCAAGATGGTCACCATCCACGGTCGCACCCGCCAGCAATTCTATTCCGGCACCGCCGATTGGGCGTTTGTGCGCCAGGTCAAGGAGGTGGTGTCCGTCCCGGTGATCGTCAACGGCGATATCGAGAGCGTTGACGGCGCGGTGCGGGCGCTGGAGCAGTCGGGCGCTGACGGCGTCATGATCGGTCGCGCGACCTATGGTCGCCCCTGGCTGCCGGGCCAGGTCGCCCATTTCCTCGCCACCGGCGAACGGCTGGACGATCCGTCGCTGGAACAGCAGCGCGACATCGTGCTGGAGCACTTCGACGCCATGCTCAGCCATTACGGCCGTGAGACTGGCGTGCGCATGGCCCGCAAGCATGTGGCCTGGTATTCCAAGGGCTTGCACGGATCAGCCGACTTCCGCGCCCATGTCAACCAACTGGCTGACGCCGACCGCGTGCGCGAGGCAATCCTGGCCTTCTATACCCCCTTGCTGGAAAAGGCGGCCGCATGATGGGAAAGGCAACGGCCTTCTTGCGCTCCCGCAATTCGAGCGCCGCGCTGGATCCCTCGGTCGTGCTGGGAGCGTTGGCCGCGGCGGTGATCGCCGTGGACGGCAATGACGTGGTGACCTACGTCAATGGCTCGGCCGAACAGCTTTTCCAGTCCGGCTCGGCCTATCTGTGCGGCCGTCCGGTGACCGACCTGCTGCCGCCCGACAGCCCGGTGCTCTCGTTGATCGCCCAGGCGCGTGACAACGCGCTGATGGTGTCGGAATACGGCGTCACCCTGGACACCCCGCGTACCGGCCACCGGACCGTCTCGGTGCAGGCGGCCCCCATCGCCATCGCCGAAGCACCCGGCCACGTGGTGCTGTCCCTGCACGAACAGTCCATCGCCTTGAAGATCGGCGGGTCGCTGGCCAGCCGCAACGCCGCCCGCTCGGTGACCGCGATGGCGGCCATGCTGGCCCACGAGGTGAAGAATCCGCTCTCGGGCATCCGTGGCGCTGCCCAGCTGCTGGAAGGCACCGCCAGCGAGGAGGATCGGGTACTGACCCGCCTCATCGTGGACGAAACCGACCGTATCGTCGCCCTGGTGGACCGCATGGAGGTGTTCTCGGACAAGCCGCCGAGCGACCGTGGCGCCATCAACATCCACCAGGTGCTGGAGCATGTCCGCCGCCTGGCCGAGAACGGCTTCGCCCGCAACGTCCGCATCATCGAGAACTACGACCCGTCGCTGCCGCCGGTATCCGGCAACCGCGACCAACTGATCCAGGTGTTCTTGAACCTGATCAAGAATGCGGCCGAAGCGGTGCCTGCGGACGGTGGCGAGATCATCATCTCGACCGCTTACCAGCACGGCGTCCGCTTGGCGGTACCGGGTTCCGACGCGCGCCGACACCTGCCGCTCGTCGTCAGCATTCAGGACAACGGCCCGGGTATTCCCGAAGACCTCAGGCCGCACCTGTTTGACGCGTTCGTCACCACCAAACCTTCGGGAACGGGATTGGGCCTTGCACTGGTGGCCAAGATCGTGGGCGACCATGGGGGCATCGTCGAGTTCGACAGCATGCCGCGTCGCACCGTTTTCCGAGTCATGTTGCCCATGGTCCAAGAGGGGGATGACCTGTAAACGATGACCACTATGTCCACCATTCTGGTCGCGGACGACGATCGCGGCATCCGCACCGTTCTGGCCCAGGCCCTTGGTCGCGCCGGTTATGAGGTTCGCACCACCGGCAACGCCTCCACCCTTTGGCGCTGGGTGTCCGAGGGCGAGGGCGATCTGGTCATCACCGACGTGGTCATGCCCGATGAAAGCGGCCTGGACCTGCTGCCGCGCATCAAGAAGATCCGCCCGGACATGCGCATCATCGTCATGAGCGCGCAGAACACCTTGCTGACCGCGGTCAAGGCCACCCAGCGGGGCGCTTTCGAATACCTGCCCAAGCCGTTCGACCTCAAGGAACTGGTGTCGGTGGTCAACCGCGCCCTGTCCACCCCGCGCACCAGCCCGTCCGAAGGGAGTGTCGACCAGGACGAGGACGAGAAGCTGCCTCTTATTGGCCGCTCGCCGGCCATGCAGGAGATTTACCGCACCCTGGCCCGCCTGATGGGCACCGATCTCACGGTGATGATTACCGGCGAGTCGGGCACCGGCAAGGAACTGGTCGCCCGCGCGCTGCATAATTACGGCAAGCGCCGCAACGGCCCCTTCGTCGCCATCAACATGGCCGCTATCCCGCGCGAGCTGATCGAGAGCGAGCTGTTCGGCCATGAGAAGGGTGCCTTCACCGGCGCAACTCAGCGTGCCGCCGGCCGTTTCGAGCAGGCCGAGGGCGGTACCCTGTTCCTCGATGAGATCGGCGACATGCCGCCCGAGGCGCAGACCCGCCTGCTGCGCGTGCTCCAGGAAGGCGAATATACCGCCGTGGGCGGCCGCACCCCCATCCGTGCCAACGTGCGCATCGTTGCGGCCACCCATCGCGACCTGACCCAGTTGATCCGCCAGGGCCTGTTCCGCGAGGATCTGTTCTACCGTCTCAACGTGGTGCCCATCCGCTTGCCGCCGCTGCGCGAGCGTGCCGAGGACATCCCCGAGCTGGTGCGCCATTTCCTGAGTCAGGCCGCCCAGGAGGGACTGCCGGGCAAGACCCTGGACGCCCAGGCCATGGACAGGATGAAACGCCATCGCTGGCCCGGCAACGTGCGCGAGTTGGAGAATCTGGTACGCCGCCTGGCCGCCCTGTATTCGCAAGAAGTCATCGGCATCGACGTCATCGAGGCCGAGCTGGTGGGCGGTCTGCCCGTCGTGGACAGCATGGGCGCCGTCGAGGGCGAGGGGCTGTCGACCACGGTGGAACGCCACCTGCGCGAATATTTCAACAGCCATGGTGACGGCCTGCCGCCGCCCGGCGTCTATGACCGGGTGCTGCGGGAGATCGAACGCCCGCTGATCTCGCTGGCACTGGAGGCTACCCGTGGCAACCAGATCAAGGCGGCGCAGATTCTGGGCCTGAACCGCAACACCTTGCGCAAGAAGATCCGCGACCTCGACCTGTCGGTGGCCCGGGGCGGCTTGAAGTAGGGGCGGCGATGGCAAGCGATCGCCGCCGGATCACGCCCCGCCTGATGGTGTGGGCCCGTCAGGTGGGCCTGGCGCGCAAGCTCGCCCTGGCGCTGACCCTGGCGGTGATTCCATCGGTGGTGGCCACCTTCCTGGCCATGACCGTATCCGGCCCGGTGGGCCCGGACCCGCGCACGGTCATTTCGCTGCTCGGCCTGGACCTTGGCCTGCTGCTGGCGCTGGGCGCGGTCGTGGGCGTTCGCATCCTTGCGGTCTGGCGGGCACGCCGGCGCGGCAGCACCGGTTCCAAGTTGCACCTGCGCTTCATCATCCTGTTTTCACTGGTGGCGGTCACCCCGGCCATCGTGGTGTCGGTGGGCTCCACGGTGTTCTTCCGCTACGGCGTGGAAAGCTGGTTCTCGGATCGGGTGCGCACGGCGCTGCAAGCGTCGCTGCAGGTGGCCAAGGCCTACCTGGAGGAACACCAGCAGATTATCGGCGGCGATGCCCTGGCCATGGCCAACGACATCAACCGCGAGGGCGCCGAGCTGGCCCGTTCGTCCCAGCAATTCTCGGCCTTCATCGGCAGCCAGGCGGCCATCCGCGGCCTGACCGAGGCCATCGTCTTCGAAGGGCCGCAGGGCAGGGTGCTGGCCCGTTCGGGCCTGGCCTTCTCCATCGAGTCGGGCGTTGCCCAAATCCCCTATTGGGCGTTCGAGAAGGCCCGCTCGGGCGAAGTGGCGGTGCTGACCAGCGATAATGACGACCGGGTCCGCGCGTTGGTTCAGCTCCAGGGATTCTTCGGCGAGACCTACCTGTATGTGGGCCGGTTCGTCGATCCCAAGGTGCTCGGCCACATGGAGCAGACGTCCGCCGCCGTGGCCGAGTACGAGCAATTGGAAGGCCGACGCGCCGGCCTGGAGCGGGCGTTCTCGCTGATCTTCGCCGTCATCGCGCTCCTGCTGCTGCTGGCCGCCATCTGGGTCGGCCTGACCATGGCGCGCAGCCTGGCCACGCCCATCGCCCGGCTGATCGACGCGGCCGAGAAGGTGCGCTCGGGCAACCTCAACGTTCGGGTGGCCGAGGACGCCGCCGACGAGGTCGGCACCTTGGCGCGTGCCTTCAACCGCATGACGGGCCAGTTGGAGCAGCAGCGTACCGAACTGGTCGACGCCAACCTCGAATTGGACGAGCGGTCGCGCTTCACCGAGGCCGTGCTGGCCGGCGTATCGGCGGGCGTGATGGGCCTCGACCGCTTCGGCCACGTCAATCTGCCCAACCGTTCCGCCTGCGACATGCTGGGCATCGCGCCGGAACAGGCCATTGGCCAACCCTTGGACAAGGTGGCACCCGAGCTGGCCGAGGGCCTTGAGGAATGCCGCCGCCGCCCCGACCGCCTGGTGCAGCAGGAAATCAAGCTGGTGCGTGGTCAGCGCTCGCGCACCCTGTTGCTGCGCATGGCGGCAGAGCAGTTGGCCGGTGAGACGGTGGGTTTCGTCGCCACCTTCGACGACATCACCGAACTGGTCTCGGCCCAGCGCAAGGCCGCCTGGGCCGACGTGGCGCGGCGCATCGCCCATGAGATCAAGAACCCGCTGACCCCCATCCAGCTCTCGGCCGAACGCCTGAAGCGCAAGTATCTCAAGGAGATCCAGAGCGATCCTGAGACCTATGCCAAGCTGATCGAGACCATCGTCCGCCAGGTGGGCGACATCGGTCGCATGGTGGACGAGTTCTCCTCGTTCGCCCGCATGCCGGCGCCGCAGATGAAGGTCGAAGACCTGGCCGATATCTGCCGACAGTCGGTATTCCTCCAGCGCACCGGCTATCCCGACGTTACCTTCGAATCCGATCTTCCCGACGGCAAGGTGCAGATCACCTGCGATGGCCGCCTGATCGGGCAGGCGCTGACCAATCTGCTGAAGAACGCGGTGGAAGCGATCCATGGCCGCGAAGGTACCGGCTTGCCTCCCGGTCGCGTCCATCTGGCTTTGAAGGGCGGGGCGGGGCAATGGGTCGTCGAGGTGACCGATAACGGCAAGGGATTGCCGGCGGAAAACCGCGACCGCCTGACCGAGCCCTACATGACCACCCGGGCCAAGGGCACCGGATTAGGTCTTGCCATCGTCAAGAAAATCATGGAAGACCATGGCGGTGACCTTTACCTGGAGGACGCCCCCGGTGGCGGTGCTCGCGTCGGCTTGATCTTCCGCGATACCGAGCCACCGGCCCTGGCCTCGTCCTCCGATCAGACGGCAACTCATGGCGCATGACATCCTGATCGTCGACGACGAGGCCGATATTCGCGCCCTCATCGCCGGTATCCTTGAGGACGAGGGCTATTCCACCCGCGAAGCGGGCGACGCGGACGCGGCCACCGAGGCCGTCCGCGCCCGTCGGCCCAGTCTGGTCATCCAGGACATCTGGCTGCAAGGCTCGCGTCTGGATGGTTTGGGCATCCTTGGCGAAATCAAACGCGACCACCCCGACGTGCCGGTGGTGATGATTTCGGGCCACGGCAACATCGAGACCGCCGTCGAAGCCATCAAGATCGGCGCCTACGACTTCATCGAGAAGCCGTTCCAGACCGACCGCCTGCTGATCATCGTCGAGCGCGCCATCGAGGCCGCGACCCTGCGCCGGGAGAACAAGGAGCTGCGCCTGCGCGCCGGCTCTGCCGCCCCGGTGACCGAGTTGGTGGGCAACTCGCCCTTCGTCCAGCAGGTGCGCCAGGCGGTGGACAAGGTGGCGCCCACCAATTCCCGCGTGCTGATCACCGGCCCCGCCGGTTCGGGCAAGGAAGTGGTGGCCCGCATCATTCATGCCCGCTCGCGCCGCGCCGACGCCCCCTTTGTGGTGCTGAACTGCGCCGCCATGCACCCGGACCGCATGGAAGTCGAGCTGTTCGGCACCGAGCATGGCGAGACCGCGGACAGCCCGCGCAAGATCGGCACCTTCGAGCTGGCCCACGGCGGCACTCTGCTGCTGGACGAGGTCGCCGACATGCCGCTGGAGACCCAGGGCAAGATCGTCCGCGTGCTTCAGGACCAGACCTTCGAGCGGGTAGGCGGCAGCCAGCGGGTCGAGGTGGATGTGCGCGTCATCGCCACCACCAACCGCGATGTCCCGTCCGAGATGGCCGCAGGCCGCTTCCGCGAGGATCTGTTCTACCGCCTCAACGTGGTGCCGTTCCGGGTGCCGTCGTTGCGCGAGCGGAAAGAGGACATCCCGGCGCTGGCCCGCCATTTCATGCAGCTGGCGGCCCAGGCCGCCGGCACCCAGCCACGCCAGCTGGGCGAGGACGCGCTGGCGGCGCTCCAGGCCTATGACTGGCCGGGAAATGTGCGCCAGCTGCGCAACGTCATCGACTGGGTGCTGATCATGGCACCGGGCGACGCCAGCGAGGTGGTGCGGGCCGAGATGCTGCCCAACGAGATCAGCGCCATCACCCCCGCCGTATTGCGCTGGGAAAAATCCAGCGAGATCATGACGCTGCCGCTGCGCGAGGCTCGCGAGCTGTTCGAGCGGGAATACCTGCTGGCCCAGGTCAACCGTTTCGCCGGCAATATCTCGCGCACCGCCGCCTTTGTCGGCATGGAACGTTCCGCCCTGCACCGCAAGCTCAAGCTGTTGGGCGTCAACACCGACGAAAAAGTACGCGGCTAGATTGCTTTCGCAGAAAAGTCCCTCGCTACGCTCGGTGTACTTTTCTGCGGTTCTGGAATTGAGAAAAATGGGCTTGGGGCGGCCCTGCGCCCATTTTTCGTCTTGTTGGTTTGGCAAGGTTTGGCGAGACCAAACCTTGCCCGGGTCCCATGAGGCGGGCTATGGCCGCCTCATGGGGGAAAGACCAATCCCCGCGCGGAGAGCCGCCTTGAGCACGGGGATGCGAATTGGATTCGGGGAAAAGTACACCGAGGCCGAAGGCTGAGGGACTTTTTCCCGGACACCACTAGGGGACGGGCATGAAGGTCATCGTTTGCGGAGCCGGCCAGGTCGGCTTCAACATCGCCCACTATCTGGCCAGCGAGAACAATGACGTCACCGTCATCGACCAGCGGCCCGAGCTGATCCGCAAGATCACCGATACCCTGGACGTCCAGGCCGTCCTGGGTCACGCCTCGCAGCCGTCCGTCCTGGAGCAGGCGGGTGCCGGCGATGCCGACATGATCATCGCCGTTACCCATGCCGACGAAGTGAACATGGTGGCCTGCCAGGTGGCGCACTCGCTGTTCGAGGTGCCCACCAAGATCGCCCGCGTGCGCTCGCAGTCCTATCTCCAGCCCATGTACGCGACGCTGTTCTCGCGCGAGCATCTGCCCATCGACGTGATCATCAGTCCCGAGATCGAGGTGGCCCGCGCCATTACCCGGCGGCTCCAGGTGCCCGGCGCCATCGACGTGATCCCGCTGGCCGGCGACAAGGTCCGTCTGATCGGGGTGCGCTGCGATCAGCAGACGCCGCTGATCAACACGCCCTTGCGCCAGCTCACCGTGCTGTTCCCCGACCTCAACATCGTTGTCATCGGCATCGTCCGCGACGGCCGCCCCATCGTGCCCACCGCCGAGGACCAGATGCTGGAAGGCGACGAGGTCTATTTCGTCGTCGATACCCAGCACGTGAACCGCGCGCTCTCCGCCTTCGGCCGCGAAGGTCAGGAGGCCCGCCGCATCGTCATCTTCGGCGGCGGCAATATCGGCCTGTTCCTGGCCCAGCAGATCGAGGCCGAACACCCCAGCGCCTCGGTCAAGGTCATCGAGATGGACAAGGAGCGGGCCGAGTTCGTCGCCAAGACCCTAAACCGCACCGTGGTGCTGAACGGCGACGTGCTCGATCCCGACATTCTGGCCGAGGCCGGCGTGGCGGCGGCCGAGACCGTGGTGTCGGTCACCAATGATGACGAGACCAACATCCTTGCGGCCTTGCTGGCGAAGCGCAACGGTGCCCGCCGCTCGATGACGCTGATCAACAAGACCACCTACAAGGCGCTGATCGGCCCGCTGGGCGTTGACGTGGTGATCAATCCTCGCACCATCACCGTCTCCAACATTCTCCAGCACGTGCGCCGGGGCCGCATCCATGCGGTTCACTCGCTGCACGAGGGGTTTGGCGAACTAATCGAGGCCGATGCCCTGGAAACCTCCAGCCTGGTGGGCAAGCCGCTGCGCGAGGTGAAGCTGCCCGCCGGCGTGCTGTTGGGCGCGGTGGTCCGCGAAGGCACCGTCATCAGCCCGCGCGGCAATACCGTGGTGCAGGCGGGCGACCGCGTGGTTCTGTTCGCCGCCGCCGACGCGGTGAAGAAGGTCGAGAAGATGTTCTCGGTCCGCCTGGAGTATTTCTGATTTGGCCCGCGTCACCTATGTGAACGGCCGCTACCAGTTGCATGACCAGGCCATGGTGCATGTGGAGGACCGGGGGCATCAGTTTGCCGACGCGGTATACGAGGTGGTGCCGGTCAACCATGGCCGCATCCATCACCTGGAGCAGCACCTGGACCGCCTCGGGCGCTCCCTGGCCGCGCTGTCCATCGGCTGGCCGGTGAGCCGCCGGGTCATGGCGCAGATCATCGCCCGCATTGCCGATGTCAATCGGGTGGTTGACGGGCTGGTCTATCTGCAAATCTCGCGTGGCACCGCCCCGCGCAACCATCTTTTCCCTGCCAATGCCAGGCCCGGCCTGGTGGTCAGCGCCTGGAGCGTCCGGGGCCCGAGCGCCAACGCGGTGGAGCAGGGGGTGGCGGTGTTGACCCGTCCCGATCTGCGCTGGAAGCGCCCCGACATCAAAACGGTCGGCCTGCTGCCCAATCTGCTGGCGCGCCAGTCGGCCAAGGAGGAGGGGGGCTACGAAGCCTGGCTGGTGAACGAGCAGGGCTTCGTCACCGAGGGATCGGCCACCAACGCCTTCATCGTCGCCGCGGACGGAACCTTGCGGACCCATCCGGCCGACGGCTCGATTCTGGCTGGAATCACCCGAGCCAATGCCTTGGAACTCGCCTGCCAGGAGGGCTTGGCGGTGGAGGAACGCCCGTTCACCGTGGCCGAGGCGCTCGCCGCCCGCGAGGCCTTCCTGACCGGCACCACGCTCATGGCGCTGCCGGTGACCAGCATCGACGGGCACAAGGTGGGCGACGGGCGGCCGGGACCGGTCGCCATACGCCTGCGCACCCTTTATCAGGAGCTACGCCGTCCGTGACCAAGCCGCGCGCCATCGTTTTCGACTGGGACAACACGCTGGTGGATTCCTGGGTGTGCATCCAGGAATCCTACAACATGACGTTCCGCCATTTCGGCATGCCGGAATGGAGCATGGACGAAACCCAGGCCAATGTGGCCGCATCGTTGCGCGATTCCTTCCCGCAGATGTTCGGCGACCGCTGGCTGGAAGCCAAGGACGTGTTCTCCAAAAGCTTCGAGTCCATCCATCTCGCCCATCTGCGCCCGCTGCCCGGCGCCACCGAGATGCTGGAGGCCCTCAAGGCACAAGGCATCTATCTCGGCGTCGTCAGCAATAAGCGCGGCGGCTTCCTGCGCAAGGAGGCGGCGGTGCTGGGCTGGGATCGGCTGTTCGGAGCTTTGGTGGGGGCCAACGACGCCGAGGCCGACAAACCGGCGCCGGCGCCGGTGCGGTTGGCGCTGAACGGCTCGGGCATCGAGCCGGGCGTGGCGGTTTGGTTCGCCGGCGACTCGCCTATCGACATGCATTGCGCAGTCAATTCGGGATGTGTCCCGGTACTCTTGCGGTCGGAACCTCCCCGACCGGGTGAGTTCGATGCCCACCCACCCGTCTATCACCTTGAAAATTGTGCATCAATGGTCACTCTTGTTCGCACACTAGAGGTTCCCATATCCACGATTTGATGGTAACGAGAATGGCTAATGGGAGGTTCTTCCCAAAGCCGATGATAACAATGACCCTCGGGCAATAAGAACGGATCATCATCATGTCCGCAGAAAAGTCCCAAAATGTACAGGATGTGTTTCTCAACAACATCCGCAAGAACAAGACACCGGTTACCATCTTCCTGGTTAACGGGGTCAAATTGCAGGGCATCGTCACTTGGTTTGACAATTTCTCGGTCCTGCTGCGCCGGGACGGCCATACCCAGCTGGTGTACAAGCACGCCATTTCCACGGTGATGCCGTCCACGCCCATCCAGCTGTTCGAGCCGAACGCCAAGGAAGGCGGCGAAGAGTAAGTGTCCAGCGGACAGGCTGAGCCCACCGGTACCACCCGCCAACGTGCAATAGTCGTCCACCCCGCCCTCAAGGCGGCGGAGGGCGGCATTCGCGATCCCAAGGCGCGGCTGGACGAGGCGGTGGGGTTGGCCCAGGCCATCGACCTGGACGTGGTCGAGGCCGAGGTGGTGCCGGTCGCCAAGCGCCGGCCCGCCACCCTGCTGGGCAAGGGCGCGGTCGAGCGCCTGGCCGAGACGGTCAAAGCCTGCGAGATCGGCCTGGCCGTGGTCGACGGCCATCTTTCCCCGGTTCAGCAGCGCAACCTTGAAAAAGCCTGGTCGTGCAAGGTCATCGACCGTACCGGCCTGATCCTCGAGATTTTCGGCGAACGCGCCCGCACTCGTGAAGGCTCGCTCCAGGTGGAGCTGGCAGCGCTCAGCTATCAGCGATCGCGCCTGGTGCGGTCGTGGACCCACCTGGAGCGCCAGCGCGGCGGCTTCGGCTTCCTCGGCGGCCCCGGCGAAACCCAGATCGAAGCCGACCGCCGCATGATCGGCGAGCGCATCGTCAAGCTGAAGCGCGAGCTGGAAGAGGTCAAGCGCACCCGCGAGCTGCACCGCAGCGCCCGGCGCAAGATCCCGTATCCCATCGTCGCCCTGGTCGGCTACACCAACGCTGGGAAATCCACACTGTTCAACCGCCTGACCCGCGCCGAGGTGCTGGCCAAGGACATGCTGTTCGCCACCCTCGACCCGACCATGCGCGGGTTGAAGCTGCCCTCGGGGCGCGATGTGATCCTGTCGGACACCGTGGGTTTCGTTTCCGACCTGCCGCACGAGCTGGTGGCCGCCTTCCGCGCCACCCTTGAGGAGGTGTTGGAGGCCGATGTGGTGGTGCATGTGCGCGATGTCGCCCATCCGGACAGCCAGGCCCAGGCCGCCGACGTGGAGGCGGTGCTGAAGGACCTCGGCCTGGGCGAGGTTGTCGACCGCGGGTTGGTCGAGGCGCTGAACAAGATCGATCTGCTGGTCGACCAAGACCGCCAGGAAATCCTCAACCAGGCCAAGCGCCGGCCGCTCGCGCTTCCGGTGTCGGCGCTGACCGGCGACGGCGTTACCGAATTGCTGGCCTGCCTGGACGAACGCCTGTCCCAGGGCCGCGAGGAGATCGAAGTGCAGCTGCCGCTGAGCGATGGCGCCTCCATTTCGTGGCTGTACCGCCACGGCGAGGTTGTATCGCGGCGCGACGATGAGACCTCCGCCCACATGCAGGTGCGCCTCGATCCGGTCGACGCGCAACGGTTCCACCAACGTTCGCCCAAGGGAAATCGCTCGTGACCGCCGTTGATTCCCAGCTGGTCGCCCGCATCATCCGCGAGGCGACCGAAGCCGAAATCCTGCCACGCTTCAAGAATTTGCAGGCCCTGCAAATTCGCGAGAAGAAGCCGAACCAGTTGGTCACCGAGGCCGACATCGAGGCGGAGAAGGTGCTGGCGAGCCGGCTCAAGGACGTGTTGCCCGGCGCTATTGTCGGCGAGGAAGGCGTTGAAGCCGATCCCGAGCTGATGAAGGCGCTGGAGCGCCCCGGCGTGGTTTGGGTCATCGATCCCGTTGACGGCACCGCCAACTTCGCCCATGGCAATCCCCGCTTCGCCGTGGTGGTCGCCCTGGTGGTGGACGGCGTCACCCAAGCCGGCTGGATTCACGATCCTGTGCCCAACCGCACGATCATCGCCGAAAAAGGGAAGGGGGCCTGGCGGGGTGACACCCGCTTGGCGGTGTCGGCCGAGGTGCCGTTGGCGCAGATGGCCGGCTCAGTGAAGAAGCGCGGCCGGGTGGCCGACCATGTCCTGCATGTGGCGCGCCGGGGCAGCGCGGCCCACGATTATCTGGACCTTGTCACCGGCAAGCTGCATTTCGCCCATTTCAAGAAGCTGATGCCGTGGGATCATGCCGCCGGCGTGCTGATCCATGCCGAGGCCGGCGGCTATGGCGCCATGCTGGACGGCACCCCCTATGTGCCGGTGCTGCACGCCGAAGGCCAGATTCTGCTGGCCCCCGGCGAGCGCTCGTGGCGGGAATTGGTGCCGCTGTTCGATTAGAGCCTGTCTGGGTTTGATCGTCCTTCTTCGTCACGGCCGGGCTTGACCCGGCCATCCATGGCCCCCCGGATCAAGTCCGGGGGTGACGAAAATGAAAGGGGCTTCAGAAACTCCTAGACCTCACGATGCACCGCTAGCCCGGCCGGGGCTTGGCAGGTGGGCATCATCTCGATGCGGTTGATATTGACGTAAGGCGGCAGCGTGGTCGCCCACAGCACCGCCTCGGCCACGTCCTCGGGCAGCAGCGGCTCGGTGCCGGCATAGACCTTGGCGGCCGCCTCGGCATCTCCCTTGAACCGCACCACCGAGAATTCAGACCCCCCGCACAGGCCGGGCTCGATGTTGGTCACGCGCACCTTGGTCTTCACCAGGTCCGAGATCAGATTCAGCGAGAACTGGGTGACGGCAGCCTTGGTGGCGCCATAGATGGTGGAGCCGGGGTAGGGGTAGGTGCCTGCGGTGGACGAGATGTTGACCACGTGGCCACGATTGCGCGCCACCATGCCGGGCAGCACCGCGCGGGTGACCGTCATCAGCCCCTTGAGGTTGGTGTCAACCATGGTTTCCCAATCCTCGATGCTGGTCTCATGGGCGGGGTTAAGGCCCAGCGCCAGGCCGGCATTGTTGACCAGCACGTCAATCTCGCCGAATTCGGCGGGCAGGCCTTGGATCGCGGCGAAAACGGCATCGCGGTCACGCACGTCCAGGACCAGCGGCAGCACCGGCACGCCCAGTTCGTTTTTCAGCTCCTCCAGGCGGTCGGCACGGCGGCCGCTGAGGATCAGCTTGGCGCCCAGGGCTGCATAGCGGCGGGCGGTGGCGGTGCCGAATCCGGCGGTGGCGCCGGTGATCAGAACCGTGCGCCGCGTCCAATCTGTCATGGCGGAACTCCTTAAAGCGGGCGTTGGGGATCGGGATCGCGCACCATCTGCAGGAACGGAGACGGTGAGAAGGCGTTCTCGATCTTCCAGATATAGACCTTGTACTGCCCGAAGGGTCGAACCTCCGAAGCGTTGTGGCGGGTGACGTTGGCATCGGTGGTGATGCGGAACTCGCCCTTCATGGTGATGCCCAGTTCGGTCATACGCTGGGCATCCGAAGGCTTCACGCCATTGCCGGCGACGGTGATGGTGCCGTCCTCGGCCGATTTGAGCGCCAGCAGACGGGCGTCGCGGCGGATGAGCGCGGTCAGCTGCACCTTGGCGAGCCGGCCCATGCGTTCGTACTTCACATGGAAGCGGCCCTTGCCCGAACGCTTGAGGTCCTTGATGGCGGTATCGCGCACCAAGTCCTTGTAGATGTTCTGGTTGCGCTCTTCCTCGTTCTCGGCGGTGATTTTACCCTCGGCATAGTCGTGCAGAATGGGCGCGTAGATCAGATCGCCGTCATAGGACAATGCCCAGTCACCGTAGCGCGACAGCCGCAACTCGCCTTGGAAATTGTCGGGGATATAGCACGATGCCAGGCTGAAGGTGAGGGCGAGAACCGCTGCGATCCTCGACACGAAGCCCCTGGTCATCATTCCCCCTTGCGCTCCATCATCTTCGCCTCGACCCACAGCGCCTCCATTTCATCCAGGGTGGCGCCCTCGGGCCGGCGGCCGGCGGAGCGCAGTTCGGATTCCACGTGGCGGAAACGACGGTCGAACTTGGCGTTCGCGCGCTTGAGCGCGCGCTCGGGGTCGATTTTGAGCTTGCGGGCAAGGTTCACGCAAGCGAAGAGAACGTCACCCATCTCGTCCTCAAGCCGCTCATGGGGTGCGTCAACGTCGATTTCGTGTTGTATTTCAGCAACTTCTTCGGCGATCTTGCCGATGACGTCGGCCGGTCTGGCCCAGTCGAAACCCACGCGGGCGGCGCGGTTTTGCAGTTTCAGCGCCCGGGTCATGGGCGGAAGGGCACGGGCCACCCCGTCGAGAACACTCTCATGCCCCCTGGCAGCCCGCTCATCCGCCTTGGTGGCCTCCCAGGCGACGGTCTGGGTCTCGGCGTCTCGCACCTCGGCGTCGCCGAAGACATGGGGATGGCGATGGACCATCTTGTCGGCGATAGCCTTCGCTACGTCGTCGAAGGCGAAGGCGCCTTGCTCGGATGCCATCTGCGAGTGGAAAACCACCTGGAACAGCAGATCGCCCAGTTCGTCCCTCAATGCAGCCAAGTCACCATGGTCGATGGCGTCGGCCACTTCATAGGCTTCCTCGATGGTGTAGGGCGCGATGGTGGCGAAGTTCTGCTCGCGGTCCCAAGCGCAACCGCGCTGCGGGTCGCGCAAGGTGGCCATGATGTCGAGCAGGCGATCGATGGGACGCATTCAAAATCCATTCGGCTGAGAAGCACGGGCGAGGTCATTCGTATTTGTCTTACCGCCAGGGTTTTCGCAATCGCTTGCTGCCGAAATCGGACTTGAAGTTTAAGGGACAGAGAAGAACGGGTGCGGTGTCCTGCC
>DATJKV010000242.1:0-10292 GCA_035491155.1 Magnetospirillum sp.
ACCACGGCGAAACCCTTGCCGGCCTCGCCAGCCCGCGCCGCCTCAATGGTGGCGTTCAGCGCCAGCAGGTTGGTCTGGGCGGCGATGCTGGTGATGAACTGCACCACTTCGCCGATCTTCATCACCACACCGGACAGGTCGGCGACGCACTGATCGGCCGAGTGGGCGTCGTCCACCGCCTCGCTGGCGATGCGGGTGTTCTCGCTCATCTGTCGGCTGATCTCGCTGATGGAGGACGACAGCTCCTCGGTGGCGGCGGCCACGGTGCCTACGTTGGCCGAGGCCTCTTCGGCGGCCGCGGCCACGGCCGCCGCGCTGCCGCGCGCCTGGTCCACCATGGTGTTCAGTCCCTCGGCGGTGGACAGCATGCCGGCCGAGGCGCGCCCGACCACGTCGGCGACGCCGCCCAGCGATTGCTGCAGGCCGTCGGCGACCCGGCCCATGGAACGCTTGCGCTCGGCTTCGGCCTGGGCGCGCAGCGCTTCCTGCTCGTCGTGCAGGGCCTTGTTTTCGATGGCCTGGGCCTTGAACACGCCCACCGCGCGGGCCATCTCGCCCACCTCGTCGCTCCGGTCGGTGGACGGCACCTCGACATCCAATTGGCCGCCGGCCAGGTGATCCATGGTGGCGGTGATGGCCTCCAGCGGCTTGGCGATGCCGCGCGCCAGCAGAAGCGCCACCACCAAGCCGGCCAGCAGTACCGCGCCGACCACGCCCAGGGCGGCGTTGCGGGTGCGGGCGTATTGCTGGGTGAACTCGCTGGAATCCATCACCAGTTCGACGACGGCGGCCGGTTTGCCGGCATAGTCCAGCACCGGCGCGGCGACGGCCGCCACCGGCACGCCGTTGCGCTCGCCCCGCTTGATGAGCTTGTCGCCGGACAGCGCCGTGCGCCACTCCGCCTCGCTGAAGAACGGCTCCTTGGCGGTGGAGGCCAGGGTCTTGAACTCGTCCACCACGCCGCCGCCCTGCTGGACCGCGGCCTTGGCCGCGTGCAGGGCCACCTCGACGCCGAACTGTTGTTTGAAGTTGTCGGCCAGGGCCTGGCCGAAGCTCATGCCGAACTCGACGGTGCCCACGTGCTGGCCGTCCACCTGCACCGGCACCACCGAGCGGATGCCCATGCCGCCGACGCCGTTTTCCAGGCCCATCACCGGCTTGCCGTTGCGGTTGGCCTCGACCACGGTCTGGCGGAACGAGGACAGGTCGTCGCCGAACTTCTTGGGCATGTGGACGCGGAAGAACGAGGTGGCCGGCGGCGCGTGGAACTGCATCTGCTCGACGCCAAAGGCGGTTTTCAGCGCGCCGAAGGGGCCGACGAACATCTGGGCCAGGCGATCGCGGTCGCGGGCGGCGAAGGCGGCCTTGGCATCGGGCAACTCGGCGGTCAGTTGGGCAAGCATGGCGCCGGTGCGGGTGCTGTCGGCCACGGCGGCGACGAAGGCTACGCGGGTGTTGTCCAGCTCGCGCTCCTCGGCGATGCGGATGGTGTCGGACAATTGCCCCAGCATCAGCGGCACCAGCACCAGTGCCACCAGCGCCAGGACGGCAACGAAACTGGCCACCAACCGGCCCTTGATACCGAGACTCATCGTCTTACCCTTTCCCCCATAGACTTAAATCAACATGCCACCACATCCAGACCAAACAAAATCCCGCACAAGAACGATGCCGGGCCGATTTCCCGATACTTTTGAGGGAAGAATTGTCTGGCCCAGAAACATGCCCATGCGACTGCTTCGCAATATGCGCGCGAGCCCTATACCATGGTATAAGCAGCAGTATTCGTCGGGAGAGGGCGTGCTCGAGGCGCGCTTCATCTCCACGACATCTTTTATATGCGTGTATCAGCGTATACTGATCAATGATAAATGCAGGGCGGGGCTGTAAAATTTTCGTGGGCTGGACCGTGCGCCGGGACTGGACAGAAGCCCCCCGTGCGGCCAAGTTATGGCCGCACGCGGACGTGGCGAAATCGGTAGACGCAAGGGTCTTAAAAACCCTCGACTTCGGTCATACGGGTTCGAGTCCCGTCGTCCGCACCAACGCCCTTAACGGGTTAGGTCCGTCCGAACCATGCGCAGGCTCGCCAGAGCTGCCGCATCCTCATCCTTGATGATCTTGACCGGATAGTCGCGGCCGACAGCTGTGACCCGGGCGGCTGCGATGCCTTTGCCGATCAGGTAGGCGCGGGCCACTTGCGGGTAATCATAGATGGTTCTGCGCACTAGCGCAAGAACGAACGTGGAACTTTTGGACTGGAGTGGCAATCCGATGCTTCAGGAGAAGAAGCGGGGGCCTCCTACACGCAAGCTGTGGAGACGCGTCAGGGGTGGTTGGTTTCCCCGTTATTGGTAGTAGGTGCTGCGTAAAGCGAGTGCGCAAGAAAGAGCGGGGGTATGAAAAGAAAGGGTGGAGCCGCGCACGGGCCTGAGTAGACCCATTAAGGCGAAGGTTCCGATCTTTTCTTGCTGCGATTGTCTCGTCGGGTATCAAAGCGGAGTGCTTTGACCCAAGGGGCATAACGTTGCGGCGGAAGACCAAAGGCGAATTCGGCATCTTGCTACACTGAACTTTGTCAGTCTTGTTCGCCCGCCTCCTCGTGGCGAGATACGGCCGCATACTCCCGTATCTGCGCCTGGAGGAAAGATGGACGGCCGAAATCACGCGGGGAGGTTATTGCTCGGCGGCATTGCGTTCATGGCCGCTGCGGGGCCGGCGACAGGCGCTGAGATCGACGAACTTAAAGCTCAGCTCGAAGCCCTGCAACGAAGGGTCAACCAGTTGGAGAGTGAGAAATCCCTCGATCTGCCGCCACCGCAAAAAGCCAAGGCAGCCGCCGCCCCCGATCCCGGCTTCGTTGCCACCGCCGGGTCGTTTCCGGGCAGCCTGCAGATTCCCGGCACGAACACCTCGGTCAAGGTGGGAGGGTACGTCAAGCTCGACGCCTATTATGATTTCGGGCCGAAAGGGGGGAGCGATGCCCAGGACGCCACCTCTGTTCCGCTGAGCGGAACTCCGGCACACGAGCGCGACGGCTACGGCCACCTCGATGCAAAATATTCCCGGCTCAATGTCGAGAGCCGCACACCCACGGATTTCGGCGAATTCACCATTTTTTCCGAGATGGATTTCGCCGGTTCGACTTCCGACACCAACCTCAATGTCAGCAAGAACGGTTATGCCCCCAGGCTGCGCTACGCCTATGGTCGGCTCGGAAATTTCCTGGCCGGGCAGTACGATTCCGCCTTCCGAGACATCGCCGCGGAGTACGAATCCCTGGATTCCGGGTATTCGACCGGCATTAACGACAACCGTGTGGCGCAGATTCGCTATACCGTCCCGGTATGGACGGATGCCGGCTTGGCCCTGTCCGTCGAGAACCCGGAAACCGACTACACCACGACCGCAGGGGTAGCGCAGAACAGTACCAACGGCGGCATCACTTTCAACCGTCTGCCGGATTTCGTCGCCGCGCTCAATGACAAGACTGAGTGGGGCCACTGGAACGTGCATGCCGTTGCCCGTGATCTGCGCCTGGACGACGGCGCGCATCATGGCGGCGAGAAGTTCGGCTGGGGTGTCGGCGCTTCCTTTGCCGCCAAGACCTGGGGCGCGGACAAGGTGCTGGGGCAGATATCATACGGCGATGGCATCGGCCGCTACATCACCGACGCCGCAGGCTCGTCGCTGATCTTCAACTCTGCGACCAATCTGCTGACCACACAAACCGCGTTTGGCGCCGCTCTCGGCTATCAGCACTGGTGGCTGGAGGGGCTGCGCAGCAACGTGAACGTTGGTTACACTCACATCGAGCCCAGCAGTGAACTCACTTCAGCTGGCGCCGATGTGTTCAACCACAAGCTGACGACCGCCGCTGTCAACCTGATGTGGAGCCCGATTCCCCGCATCGATACCGGCCTCGAATATCTTTTCGCGCGACGGGTTACCCAGGGCGGTCCGCACGGCAACCAGCACCGGCTGCTCTACAGCATCATTTGGAGGTTCTAGCGGCGATGGCCGGGCTCGACCCCGCCATCCCCGAAAGGCGTGGTCGAGTCCCGTCGTCCGCATCCCCACCTAGTCACTTCCAGATCGGCTTGCCCGATCCCGGCAGGCCGTATTCGGCCCAGCGGCTGGTGACCTTCTCGACGATGTCGTCGGCCATCTTCAACTTCACGCCCCATTCGCGATGGGTCTCGGGCGGCCACTTGTTGGTGGCGTCCAGGCCGATCTTGCCGCCGAGGCCGGATGCCGGGCTGGCGAAGTCCAGGTAGTCGATGGGGGTGCCTTCCACCACGGTGATGTCGCGGGCCGGGTCCATGCGGGTGCTGACCGCCCACATGACGTCCTTCCAATCGCGGCAGTCGATGTCGTCGTCCACCACGATGACGAATTTGGTGTACATGAACTGCTTCAGGAAGCTCCAGATGCCGAACATCACGCGCTTGGCGTGGCCGGGATAGGCCTTCTTGATGCTGACTACGGCGATGCGGTAGCTACAGCCCTCGGGCGGCAGCCAGAAATCCTTGATTTCAGGAAATTGCTGAGCCAACAGCGGGATGAACACCTCGTTCAGCGCCTCGCCCAGCACGCTGGGCTCGTCCGGCGGGCGGCCGGTGAAGGTGGACAGGTAGATGGGGTCGCGGCGCATGGTGATGGCCGAGACGCGGAAGACCGGGAAGTCCTCGACGTTGTTGTAATAGCCGGTGTGGTCGCCGTAGGGGCCTTCGGGCCCGAACTCGTCCAGCATGACGTGGCCTTCCAGCACGATCTCGGCCTCGGCCGGGACCTTGAGCGGCACCGTCTTGCAGTCCACCAGCTCCACCTTCTTGCCGCGCAGCAGGCCGGCGAACTGGTACTCGCTCAATGTCTCGGGCACCGGGGTAACGGCGGCGATGATGGTGCCGGGATCGGCACCGATCACCACGGCGGCCGGCATGGGCTCGCGCTTTTGTCCGGCCCAGCGCTGGTAGTGCTGGGCGCCGCCGCGATGCTTGAGCCAGCGCATCAGCGTGGTGTTCCGCCCGGTCACCTGCATGCGATAGATGCCCAGGTTGAAATTGTCCCGCTTGTCGCCTTTGGCGTCCGGGCCTTGGGTGACTACCAGCGGCCAGGTGATCAGCGGCGCCGGCTCGCCCGGCCAGCAGCCCTGGATGGGCAGCATGGACAGGTCTACTTGGTCGCCCTCATAGACCACCTGCTGGCAGGGGGCGCTGCCCACATTCTTGGGCTTCATGGCCATGACGGTCTTGACCAGCGGCAGCATGTCCCAGGCTTCGCGGAAGCCGCCCGGCGGTTCGGGCTGCTTGAGGACGGCCAGGGTCTCACCCACCTCGCGCAGTTGGGCGGGCTCGCGGTCCATCCCCCAGGCCACCCGCTCCACGGTGCCGAACAGGTTGACCAGCACCGGCATGGGGTACCGTGAGCCGTCGGGCTTCACCACATTCTCGAACAGCACCGCCGGTCCCCGCTCGGCCAGCAGGCGGGTCTGGATCTCGGTCATCTCCAGGGCTGGGGAAACCGGCGCCTTCACCCGCACCAACCGGCCGGTGCCTTCCAATTTTTGGATGAACTGACGAAGCGAGTCGTAGGGCAATCCAACCTCCGGCAATAGTCCATCAGGCACAGACCCGGCTTGGCCTGTTGTGCGTTTGGCTGTAGGTTTAACCGGTCCTTCGGGGGATGGGAACGCCCAGAGTGGCGTCAAGGAGCAGGTAACATGGCTGCGGCGTCGCAGGAACAGCGCTATCGCACTCTGATCGAGCTGGGTATCGCCCTCTCGGCCGAGCGCAACCACGACCGCCTGATGGAGAAGATCCTGCTGGGCGCCAAGTCCATGACCAACGCGGACGGCGGCACGCTGTACCTGGTCACGGACAAGAAAGATGGTCTCAGGTTCGAGATCATGCTGAACGACACGCTGGACATCGCCATGGGCGGCACCACCGGCAAGCCCATCCCGTTTCCGCCGCTGAAGCTCCACGACGACGCAGGCGTGCCCAACCACAAGAACGTCGCGTCCTATTGCGCGCTGTCGGGCACCACCATCAACATCGCCGACGCCTATGACGTGGACAAGTTCGACTTCTCGGGCACCAAGGCGTTCGACACCAAGACCGGCTACCGCTCGAAGTCGTTCCTGACGGTGCCGCTGAAGAATTACGAGAACGAGGTCATCGGCGTCCTTCAGCTGATCAACGCTCGCGACCGCAAGAACAACGTGGTGGCCTTCGGCCCCGACATCACCCCGCTGATCGAGGCGCTGTCGTCCCAGGCGGCGGTGGCGCTGGATAATTCCCGCCTGATCGAGGCCCAGAAACATCTGTTCAAGAGCTTCATCCAGGTCATCGCGGGCAGCATCGACGCCAAAAGCCCCTATACCGGCGGCCACTGCAACCGCGTTCCCGCCATCACCTTCATGCTGGCCAAGGCCGCCTGCGAAAGCACCGAGGGTCCGTTCAAGGACTTCATGCTGACGGAAGAGGAGTGGTACGAGCTGGAGATCGCCGCCGGCCTGCACGATTGCGGCAAGGTGACGACGCCGGAATACATCGTCGACAAGGCGACCAAGCTCGAGACCATCTACAACCGCATCCACGAAGTGCGCATGCGCTTCGAGGTGCTGAAGCGCGATGTCGTCATCGACTACCTGCAGGCGGTCGTCGCCGGCGAGGATTCCGAGGAGGTACTGAAGGCGCGCATGGACGAGCGTCTGGCCCAGCTGGACGACGATTTCGCTTTCATCGCCGAGTGCAATGTGGGCGGCGAGTTCATGGCGCCGGAGCGCATCGAGCGCATGAAGGCCATCGGCGACATGACCTGGGTGCGCACCATCGACGACACGCTGGGCCTGTCCATCGACGAGATGCGCCGGCGCAAGCCCGACGAGCCCAAGCCACCGGTGGTGGAGAAGATGCTCTCCGACAAGGAGTGGCACATCATCCCGCACGACGTCACCATCGACCTGGCCAAATACGACGCCGAGGGCTTTGCCATGCGGCCGTGCGCCAATAAGTACAATCTGGGCGAGGTCTACAACCTTTCCATCGGCCGCGGCACCCTGACCGCCGAAGACCGCTTCAAGATCAACGAACACATCACCCAGACCATCCTGATGCTGAAGGCGCTGCCCTTCCCCAAGAATCTGGCCCGCGTGCCGGAATGGGCGGGCGGCCACCACGAGAAGATGGACGGCACCGGCTACCCCAAGGGGTTGAAGCGCGGGGATATGTCCATCCCCGCCCGCATGATGGCCATCGCCGATATCTTCGAGGCGCTGACCGCCGCCGACCGCCCCTACAAGAAGCCCAAGACTCTGTCCGAATCGCTGAAGATCATGTCGTTCATGGTCAAGGACCAGCACATCGACCCCGAACTGTGGCAGTTGTTCCTGACCTCGGGCGTGTGGAAGGAATACGCCGGCCAGAACCTCAAGCCCGAGCAGATCGACGAGGTCGATATCGGCAACTACCTGCCCAAGCCGGCCGCCTGAGGACATTCATGGAAGAATTGAATTTTTTGTCGCTGCCGGCGTCGGCCCTGCTGGCGCTGCTGGGCGGCCCTTTCCTCTTGCGCAAGGCCGGCTATCCGGCCGGCAAGACGGTGTTCGGCGTGCTGACCGGCACGATGGTGCTGCTGGCGGCGTGGGGTGTGTTGTCCACGGTCCAGCACAAGGCCGGCATCGAAACGCTGCCGCTGGGTTGGCTGGTGCCGTTGGGCGCGTGTTTCGCCGCCTGGCGCTTTCGCGACCGGCTGTGAGCCCACTCAAATAGAGCGCGGGTCAGTCCAGGGACCGCAATCGTCGCGTGGTTACGGCGCGGTCGGACGCGCGGCCCCGGCCGCGCCGACCGGCGGAGTCATGTCGCTGACGAAGTGCATGCACTTGGGTGGATGGTGGTGGTTGCCTTCTTGCAACGCCAGCGCATGGCAGCACCGTTCGAACCAGTAACGGCACGCCTGGCAGCGGCCAGCAGAGCCTTCCCGCTTTTCCATTTGAGCTTCTCCCGGTTCCTTGACTGACGACGATGTTTCTCTCTTTCGTCAGCCAGGTCAACGGAGCGGGGGGTATAAGCATTTAACGTCTGTTCAAGAATGTTTTGATAGCCTGCCACAATGGCTGGGGTGTCTGCCCGATGGCCCAGTGGCGCATATGGCGGGAATCCTCACCCGGATTTTGTGCAGCGCACAGGGGTTGTAGCTCATATGCATGACGTATGGGGTGGGCACCTAATGCGCGTGGAGAACGGACAATACCGACTGGGGGTCGAGACGTTGGTCAAGCCAGCTCGCGCCCCAGTGCAGATGCGGCCCGGTGGCCCGGCCCGAGGCCCCCACGGCGCCGATTTGCTGGCCTTTGGCGACAATGTCGCCCTCGTGCACGTCCAGACGGGACAGGTGGGCATAGACCGTCTGCAGTCCCAGGCCGTGGTCGATCATCACCGTAGCGCCGGTGAAGAACAGGTCGGGATGGGCCAGCACCACGGTGCCCGCCGCTACCGCCCGCACCGGGGCGCCTGCGGGCGCGGCGATGTCGGTGCCGGAATGGGCGGCGCGCGGTTCGCCGTTCAGTACCCGCTGGCTGCCGAACACGCCCGAGATCGGACCGTCCGCCGGGCTTATCAGGCCATCGAGGAATTGGGCGCGCAGGCTGACCGAGGCACGCCGTGCCGCCACTAGCTCGGTCTCGGCCTTGATGCGGGCCAGCTCGGCCGGGTCGGGGGTGACCTTCGCTTGCGGCAGGCCGTCGATGCGCTGGACCTGCCAGGAACGCGGGGCGACGGCCAGGGTCTGGCGCTCGCCGTCCACCTCCAGCACCGCCCGGGCCGCGGCGTCGCGGCCGAAGCCCAGCAGGAAGCGCCCTGCCTCGTCCACCGGCACGGTCTTGCCGTCCAGATTGACCATGGCGCCCGGCCGCGCCTGGCCCAGTGCGATGCCGCCCTGCTCCAGCTTGCCGGTCAATTCAATCGCCCAAGCCGGCAGGGCAAACAGGGTGGCGCACACCAACGCAACAAACCGCATCTTCACCCGCTCCGAACGCCGTGCAGGCTCCATGTTAGCAGAGCCACCAGCGTCATGGCGCCCATCTGATGCAGCACCGCCAGCGGCACCGGCACCGACAGCAGCAGGGTGGCGATTCCCAGCCCTACCTGAGCCCAAGCGGCGGCGGCGGCCAGCAGGATGGGCCGGCGGGCGGCGGCGGGCAGGCGCGCAAGGCGGGCCCACAGTGCGGCCAGACTGAGCGAGGCCAGCAGGGTCACGGCCAGCACCCGGTGCACGTATTGCACCGCCGCCGGGTTCTCCAGCGCGTTGCGCCAGGCGGGCTTCAGAGCCAGCCCGGCGCGGGGGAACAGCCCGCCGTCCATCAACGGGAAGGTAGTGTTGACGTGGCCAGCATGCAGCCCGGCGACGAAGGCGCCCCAGGTCAGCGTCGCCAGCGCCAACGCCAGCAGGGCCGTCAGCAGCCGGCGGGCGGGCCGTGCGTCGGGGGCGGGGCGGGCGTGGGCCGTTCCCACGTCCAGCGCCGTCCACACCAGCGCCATCAGGATCAGCACGGCGGTGAGCAGGTGCAGGGCGAGGCGGTAATGGCTGACCTCGGGCCGGTCGGCCAGGCCGCTGGCCACCATGTACCAGCCGATGCCGCCTTGCAGCGCGCCCAGCGCCAGAACCAGCAGCAGGCGCAGCCCCAGCCGCCGGTCGATGGCCCCCTTGAGGGCGAACAAAGCCAGCGGCGCGGCGAAGGCCAGGCCGATCAGGCGCCCCCACAGGCGGTGCACGTATTCCAGCCAGAAGATGCCCTTGAACCCGGCCAGATCCAGGCCGGCGTTGACCAGCCTGTACTCGGGCGACTGGCGGTACAGGGCGAAGGCCGATTGCCACTCATCCTCGGTCAGCGGCGGCAGCAGGTGGTGCGGGTTCCACTCCACCATGGACAGCCCCGAGCCGGTCAGGCGGGTCATGCCGCCAAGCGCCACCATCACCGCCACCATCAGCGCGGTGCCGCCCAGCCACAAGGGTATCAGGGATGGTTCGCATCGTCGCATTGGCGCCCCCTTCTGGCGCTCATATGGGCAGTCTGGCCGACGATGACGAGACGGCCGGGGGTATGGGGCTGCCGCCACGCCAGGGAGGCGGCCGGCGTGGGTTCCCAGCAGCCTGTCCCCGTGTTAGCGTGAAGCTGGGCTGACGCCTTGCCGATGCCCGCTTCCCATCCAATCTGGTCGGGTACTGTACGGAGGGTTCCTGATGTCCGACACGCTCGCCCTGCTCGACCGCCTGGTCTCCAAGGCCAA
>DATJKV010000243.1:0-6523 GCA_035491155.1 Magnetospirillum sp.
CACCAAGATCTCCAACGCCGAGATCCGCACCACCCACATGACCGGCATCGTCACCGACATCGGCATCGAACTGGGCAAGATGGTCTATCTGAATTCGCAGGAGGCCTCCGCCCACTACCAGCCGGTGCGCGCCAACTGGCGCCGCCTGGGCCTGCTGGTGTCGCTGCTGAGCGCGTTTTTCGTCGGCGGCGTCGCCGGCGCGCTGGGATTCAAGTACGTGGGCTACGCCTCGACCCTGCCGCTGGCCGGATTGCTGGTGGTGCTGGCGGTGGTGCCGTTGGTGGACGATGTGCGCACCCGTACCCGGCTGCTGATGCGGGCGCGGCGGCGCTAGCGCCTTCTTACCAGCCCGGCGAACGCTGCTAACCCCGCCACCCCCATCACCGCCACCAGCATGCCCAGCGGCCGGGTGGTGTGGTCGAACAAAGCGGCGTGCAGCCAGCCGGCGACCGAACCGGCGACCATCTGGATGAAGCCGACCAGGGCGGAGGCGGCACCGGCCATGCGCGGATGCGGCGCGATGGCGGCGGCGGTGGCGTTGGGCAGCACCATGGCCGAGAACAGGAAATAACCCATCAGCGGCAACAGCACGGCGGCCATGGCGGTGATGCCGCTCCACGCCAGCACCGCCGCCGTTATGCCGCACAGGGCGCAGCCCAGGGTGCCCATCAGCACCATGCGGTCCAGTCCCATCCTTGCGGTCTGCTTGCCCGCCACCAAACCGCCGGTGATGTAACCCGAGATGACCGCGGCGAAACCGAAGCCGAAATAGGCCGGCGGCAGGCCCATGATCTCGATCAGCACGAACGAGGCGGCCGAGATGAAGGTGAACATGCCGCCGTAGATCAGCGCCACGGTGGCCCCGTAGCCGAGCACGTGGCGATCGGCCAGCAGCAGGCGGTAATTGGCCAGCATGGTCAGCGGCGACAGGGCGCCCACGTCCTTGTGGGCGTTGGTCTCGTCCAGCAGGCGCCAGCTGCCTGCCAGCAGCACCACGCCGAACAGCGCCAGCAGCACGAAGCAGGAGCGCCAGCCGAACAGGGAGTGCAGCCAGCCGCCCAGGATGGGCGCGGCGAACGGGGCCAGCGCCATGGCCGAGGCCATGTAGGACATCACCTTGGCGGCCTGGTCGCGCGGATAGACGTCTCGCACCACGGCGCGCCCCACCACCGGACCGCAGCAGGCGCCCAACCCTTGGGCGAACCGCCCGGCAATCAGCACATCCATGCTGGGCGCCAGCATGCACACCAAGCTAGCGCCGAGGTAGAGGATGATGCCTGCCAGGATGACCGGGCGGCGGCCGAAGCGGTCGGACAGCGGGCCGTAGACCGGCATGGCGGCGGCGAAGCCGACCAGGAACACCGACAGGGTCAACTGGGTGCGCTCGACACCGACGCCGAAAATGCGGGCCATGTCGGGCAGCGAGGCCAAATAGAGGTCGGTGGAGATGGGCCCGAACGCCACCAGGGCGGTCAGCAGCACGGCAATCCTGAATGAGGTGGGAGCGGGCCGGGAGCTCATGCCCCGTTGGTAGCACAGACCTGGAAGCGATGCAGCCCCGGCCCGTGCAGCTTGAGCCAGCGCCGGTGCACCTTTGCATCGCCCACCAAATCCTCCACCACCGCCCAGAAGGCGGGCGAGTGGTTCATCTCCACCAGATGGGCCACCTCGTGGGCGACCACGTAGCCCAGCACCCAGTCGGGGGCGAGAACCAGCCGCCAGGAAAAGGCCAGATCGCCCGCCGAGGAACAGCTGCCCCAGCGCGAGCGGGTATCCTTGACGCTGACGCGCCCCACTTTGCGCCCCAGCTTGGCGGCCAGGTCGTGGGCACGCGGCACGATCTCGCGCTTGGCCTCGGCTTTCAGGAAATCACCCACACGCCGGCCCACATGCTCCAGCAGGCCCGACACCATCACCGCGCCATCCTCGACCCACACCCCCCGCCGGGCCTCGGGCGCATGGCGGATGACGTGCGGCACCCCCAACAACGGCACCGAGGCGCCATGGTCCAGCGCCACCGGCCCCGGCAGCCGCGCCAGCCGTTCGGCCAGCCACACCCGATGGGCCAGCAGGAACCGCTGCCCTTCCGCGAGCGAGGCCTTGACCGGCAGCATCAGCACCGCCCCGCGCGCCGGATCGACACGCAGGGAAATGCGCCGGGCCAAAGCGGAACGCTGCACTGTTACGATTGCGGAATGGCCGCCGAGGTCGAGGGTAATGAAGCTCATGCCCTCTCCCGTCCTACGGGAGAGGGAGGGACCCAGCCGAAGGCTGGGAGGGTGAGGGAGCCGGAAACGAGGTGCTTCTCGGCTCCCTCACCCGGCCCTGCGGGCCACCCTCTCCCACGGGGTGGGAGAGGGACCATCACTCGGCCCAGCTCACGATGTGGTGGTCCAGCGGACCGGCGCGGTTTTCCGCCACCACCCGGCCGCGCACCGAGATGCCGGCCTCGTGCACCGTATTGGGATCGCCCGACACCAGCGGATGCCACCATTCCAGCGGCTTGCCCTCGGCCAGCAGGCGATAGGCGCAGGTGGAGGGGAGCCAGCGCAGGGATTCCACCTTGTCGGCGGATAGCTGGACGCAATCGGGGACGTGCTTCTGCCGGTTCTCATAGTCCTTGCAGAGGCACGTCCCCAGGTTCAGCAACCGGCACGCCACGTTGGTGTAGGCGATCTCGCCGGTATCTTCGTCTTCCAGCTTATGAAGACAGCACTTCCCGCAGCCGTCGCACAGGCTTTCCCACTCCTGACTGCTCATGGAGCTCATGGGCTTCGTCCGCCAGAACGGTAAGCTTGTCGTGGGTACGGATGAACTCTCGGACATGCGGATAGATTTCCTCGCGCCAGCGGCGGCCGTTGAACACGCCATAATGGCCGACCTTGGCTGCCAGGAGATGCTTGCGCATGGATTCCGGCAGGCCGGAGCACATGCGGTGCGCCGCCTCGGTCTGGCCGACGCCGGTAATATCGTCCTTTTCACCCTCGATCGTCATCAGCGCCGTGTGGCGAATCTGGGAGGGATCGATCTTGCGCCCGCGGCTGACCATCTTGCCCTCGGGCAGATGGTGCTCGATGAACACGGTCTTGAGGGTCTGCAGATAGTACTCGGCCGGCAGGTCCATCACCGCCAGGTACTCGTCGTAGAACTCGCGGTGCTTCTCGGCCGAGTCGCCGTCGCCGCGCACCATGTTGTGGAACAGCTTCAGGTGCTCGCCCACGTGGCGCTCAGGGTTCAGGCTCATGAAGCCCTGAAGCTGCAGGAAGCCGGGATACACCCGCCGCCCCCGGCCCTCGTGGACGTAGGGCACGGTCTGGATCACCCGGCTTTCGAACCACGACAGCGGCTTTTCGGTGGCGACCTGGTTGACCTTGGTGGGGTTGATGCGGGTGTCCATGGGACCGCCCATCAGGGTCATCGAGCTGGGCTGGCGCGGATCATCGTTGGCCGCCATCAGCGACACCGCCGCCATCACCGGGATGGAGGGCTGGCACACCGCCAGCACGTGGGTGTCGGCCCCCAGGAAGTGCAGCAGTTCGATGATGTAGTCGACGTAATCGTCCAGGGTGAACGGACCGTCGGATTGCGGCACGTCGCGGGCGTCGATCCAGTCGGTGATGTAGACGTCGTGGTCGGGCAGCATGGTCTCGACCGTGCCACGCAGCAGGGTGGCGTAATGGCCCGACATGGGCGCCACCACCAGCACGCGGGGATCGCGGCGGTCGGTCTGGCGCTGGAAGTGCAGCAGGTCGCAGAACGGCTTCTTGTACACCACCACCTCGTGCACCGGCACGCTCTGGCCGTCGATGGTGGTGGCGGGCAGGTTGAACTGCGGCTTGGCGTAACGCCGGGTGGTGCGTTCCATCAGCTCGGCGCTGGCGGCGATGGCGCGGCCCATGGTGGTGTAGGACATGGGCATCCACGGATGGGTGAAGGCGGTCCGCACCGCGTCGGCCCACAGGCGGGCAGGGCCGATCATGGCGTGCTGGAACTCATGCAGATGGTAGAGCATCGATCCAATCCCCTTCCCGAGGCATGACAATCTGGATAGTTTTGTTACCGAAAGATGAAGGCGTAGGCAATAAAATTATGACCTAAAGAGGTATGCCTTAAGCCCTAAGGTGGTTGTGCATTGCGGCATGGGGAAGGATAAAACACAGGCGTTAAGCCGTGCTGAAGAGTGCTGCACTGCGAAGAGAGGAAGATTTTCAGGGGACAGGGAAAGATGCCGCGCCGATGACGGTTAGGCCCGATCGATCAGATGCACGAACGAGGCCATGACGCTGCCCCGGTGCAAGCCCGCCGGCCCCAGCGGGGTGCCGGCGGCATCGGCGACGGCGAACAGCTTTTCACCCGCTTCCGCCTGGATGGTGGCGTAGTGGAATTCGTGGCCGCGGAAACCGGCGCCGGCGGGCCCCAGCGGGCAATCGGCGGCCAGGCGGGCCTGACGGTAGCCCAGGTGCAGGCGGCGCCTGGCGAAGCTGGTCTCCAGCCCCAGCAGGCCGGCCATGGCATGGCGACGGCCATCCTGGTCCTCCAGCCCCTCGCCCAGCACCATGTAGCCACCACACTCGCCGAAGATGGGCCGGCCGGCGGCGGCGGCGGCACGCAAGGCGGCGAGGAAACGGGCATGGCCGGCCAGCCGGCCGGCGTGCAGCTCGGGGTAGCCGCCGGGCAGGTAGATGGAATCGCCCTCGGGCACCTGGCCGTCCAGCGGCGAGAAGAAGGAGATTTCGGCCCCGGCGGCGCGCCAGCCCTCCAACAGCGCCGGATAGGCGAAGGCGAAGGCGGCGTCACGGGCGACGGCGATACGCTGTCCCAGCGGCGGCAGCAGCGGCCGGGCCGGGCCGCCCAAGCTCGACGGCCGCGCCAGCGCCAGCAGCCGATCCACCGCGAAGTGCTCACCCACCGCGCTTGCGGCGGCAGCCAGGAAGGCGGCCAGGTCGGGATGTTCGCAGGCCTGCACCAATCCCAGATGGCGGCTGGGCACCGCCAGCGCCTCCAGCCTGGGCAGGAAGCCCAGAATCTCCACCTCGGGGCAGGCCCGCGCGCAGGCCTCGGTGATCATGCGCTTGTGCTTGTCGCCGGCCACCCGGTTGAAGATGACGCCCTTGATGGCGACGTCGGGGCGGAAGGTGGCGAAGCCCTTGAGCACGGCGGCGGCCGAGGCGGTCATGCCGCGCCCGTCCACCACCAGCACCACCGGCCAGCCGGTGGCGGCGGCCACGTCGGCGGTGGAACCGGCGGGGGTGCCTTCGGCGGTAGCGGCGCCGTCGAACAGGCCCATGACGCCCTCGCACACCACCAGCTCGGCATCGGACAGGGTGCCGATGGTGCCGGCCAGGCTTTCCGGACGCATGGCCCAGGCATCGAGGTTTAGGCACGGCCGCCCGGTGGCGGCGGCGTGGAAGGCGGGATCGATATAATCGGGACCGACCTTGGCCGAGGCCACGCCCACCCCGCGCCCCGCCAGATGGGCCAGCAGCCCCAGAGTCACCAGGGTCTTGCCGCTGCCCGAGGACGGCGCGGCCAGGACGAGCCCGGGCGCGGCCATGCTACTTCAGCCGGCCCTTCAGCCCGGCCGCCAGGTCGTCGGCGCTGGTGCCGTGGGGGAAATGGGCGGCGAAGCTGCCGTCGGGGGCCATGAGGTAGAGGATGGACGAGTGGTCCATGGTGTAGTTGGCCTCGTCGGCGCCCTTGGCCTTGGCGGCATACACCTTGTAGGCCTTGGTCACGGCGGCGATCTGCTCGGGCGTGCCGGTCAGGCCGACCATCTTGGGATGGAAGGCGGCGACGTAGTCCTTCATGACGGCGGTCGTGTCACGCGCCGGGTCGACGGTGATGAACAGCGGGACCACCTTGTCCAGCTGCGCCGGTTCCAGCTTGTCGAGCGCATTGGCCACCACCGACAGCGAGGTGGGGCAGACGTCGGGGCAGAACGTGTAGCCGAAATAGACCAGCATCCACCGTCCGCGGAAATCCTTGTCGGTGACGGTGCGGCCGTCGCCGTCCACCAGGGTGAAGGGGCCGCCGATGGCGACGGCGGAGTGCTCGGAGCCCGACCACACCCACAGGCGGGCGCCCACGGCGAGCGCCGCGACGACCACCAGGGCCAGGATGGCGACAAGGGAGGAACGGCTTTTCTTCAACCTTGCTTCCTTTCGGTCAGGCCGCCAGGCGCCAGGCCATGAAGCCCAGCACGCCGGCATTGAGCGCCAGCAGCAGCGGTGCCCATTTGAGCACCGAGGCGCGCCAATGGGACACCGCGAAATGGCCGATGGCACCCACCGCCACCAGGGCGGGAACGGTGCCGGCGACAAAGGCCAGCATGGCGAAGGCGCCAGCCAGCGGGTCGGCGGTGGCGGCAGCGGCAGCCAGGGCGCCGTACAGCAGGCCGCAGGGGATGAAGCCCAGCGCCACCCCCAGGACCCAGCCCCGAATACCCGTGGGCGAGGCGAACAGCGGCGCCACACGGGCGCCGACGCTGCGGCTCCACCACGATTCGCCGCCGCTGCCCAGCAGC
>DATJKV010000244.1:0-4707 GCA_035491155.1 Magnetospirillum sp.
CCATCAAGGAGGCGGTGGTCGCCGACGTCCGCCGCCACATCGGCGGCCAAGCCCTCTACGACGACCTGACGCTGATCGTGCTGAAGCAGGGGTGAGGGGCCTGAGCAGTCGTCATGCGCGGACTTGATCCGCGCATCCACGCGGTACCGCCCGCTTTGCCTCTGCCGCGGGCTCGTGGATGGCCGGGTCAGGCCCGGCCATGACGAAAACCGAGCCTATGGGGGTACCCCAGCCTCCCGCGGCAGGCCCTAGTTGTTGTACTTCGCGTACAGCTTGGCCACCTCGCGTTCGCGCACCTCGGCCAGCTTGGCCCAGAAGCGTTCGGCGACGGGCTTCTTGGCCTCGTAGAACTGGTGGCTGACCATGACGAAATAGTCCTTGGTCGCCAACGGCGGCGCCACCTTCTCGACGGTGGGGAACTCACCGGTGGCCAGCACTGCGTCGCCATCGACCTCCTGCGCCGCCACGGCGGGAATGCGCTTCGACGCCAGCTTCTTGAAGTTGGTGAGCGAGGCCTGGGCTTCCTCGGTCCTCACGCCCATCTTGCCCAGGTCCTCTGTAACGGAATAGCCCGACTGCACCCCTACCGGGCCGTCCAGACCTCCCAGGGTCTTGCCGTTCCAGCTTACCGGGCTGCCCTTCACCTTGTAGAGCGCGTAAGTCCGAGTGGCGATACGGCGGTTGGCATCGGGCTTGCCGTTGGCCATGGGATACAGGCCGTATTCCAGCCGGTCTTCGCTGAACGAGGCGCTGAAGATCATGTCGATCTCGCCCTTTTGCAGCGATTTCAGGCAGCGCACCCACGGCATGCGCACGAATTCCACCTCAACGCCCGCTTCCGCCGCCGCCATGCGCATCAGCTCGATGGCGACGCCGGGCCGGTCCTGGTCGATGGCGGCGGTGTCGCCCAGGTAATAGGGCGGCTGTGCTTTATTCTCGTAGGCGGCGCGCAGCACCTCGGCGGAATGTGCGCCCGAAGCCCACAGCAACCCGACCAGCAAAGCAGAAACCCAACCGCGACCGGCCATGGCGATTCACCTCGATATTCCCGTTTCGCCTGCATATTGGCGGGGAACTCTTCGCTTGACTAGTGACGATCAGTTGAAAATGCATCCGCTGGCCCCCTTACCACCGGTGCCATCCGTGCTATACTTGGCCTGCATTTCGGGAGGGAGTCATGGCACTGCACCGCATCGCCGCCGCTCTGGGGCTGGCCCTGATGCTGGCCCGGCCAGCCGTGGCGGCACCGCCCGAGATCGAATACGCCTATCCCGACCAGTCGGTGTGGACCGCCGAGGTGGACGCGCAAGGGGCGCCGCTCAATCCGCTGCTGCGTGTGGCCAAGGCGCTGTTCGCGGAAGCCGGCATCCCGTGGCACGGCACCCCTTATCCGGCGTCGCGCATGTTCGCCCTGCTGCGCGCCGGCACGGCCCAGTTCTCCATGCTGGTGGCGGCGCCGGCCTTGCGTGAATGCTGCCTGGTCAGCCGCGATCCGGTGGCGCATACCGAGGTGAAGGTGTACTGGACCGGCACCACGCCGCCGGTGCGTCGCCTTCAGGATCTGGCCGGCAAGTCGCTGATTGTCGTCCGCGGCTATTCCTACGGCGAGTTGGCGGGCTTCCTGGCCGACGAAAAGAACGCCGTCGCCCGCAGCACGGTGGACAGCCACCGCGCGGGCTTCCAAATGCTGGAACACGGCCGAGCCGACTATCTGCTGGATTATGCCGGTCCCGCCGCCGAGATGCTGACCGCATACCCGGTCGCCAACATCCGCTCCGCCACATTGGCCGACATCGACGTCCATTTGGTGCTCAGCCGCACCTACCCCGACGCCGAGGCGGTCATGACCAAGCTGGAAGCCATCGCGGCCCGGCTGGACAAGGACCATATCCTGCGCGGGCAATAAGCCCTTACACGTCGCGGTCGGGCAGGATGAACAGGAAGGTGGTCCCTTCGCCGGGTGTGGAGGTGACCCAGATGCGCCCGCCGTGGTTTTCCACCACGCGCTTGCAGATGGCTAGCCCGATGCCGGTGCCGGGGAAGCTGTCGCGGGTGTGCAGGCGGCGGAACACTTCAAAGATATAGTCGGTGTATTGCGGCTCGATACCGATGCCGTTGTCGCTGACCTTGAACAGCCAGGCATCGTCGGTGCGCTCGGCCTCAATATGGATGGCGGGGGGCACGCCGGGGCGGGCGAATTTCAGTGCATTGGCGATCAGGTTCTGGAACAGCTGACTCAGCTGGCTGCTGTCGCCCCGCACCACCGGCATCGGGCCGCAGGTGATTTCGGCCTTGGCCTCGGCGATGCCCTCACGCAAGGAAGCCACCACCTCGGCCACGGTCTGCGAGCAGTCCACCGGCGCCACCGCCATGGATTCGCCCTTGCAACGGCTGTAATTCAGCAGGTCGGTCACCAGGTGGGACAGGCGCAGCGCCTCGTTCATGATGAACGCCAGGTATTCGTGGCCCTGGTCGCTCAGACTGTCGCGGCAGCGCCGTTCCAGCAGCTGCGAGAAGCTGACGATGGAGCGAATGGGCTCCTTCAAATCATGGGCGGCCACATAGGCGAAGCGTTCCACCTCGACCAGGGCGGTGGATAGTTGCCCCACCGCGTCGCGCAGCTCGGCCTCGGCGCGCTGGCGCTCCTGGTTCTCGGCGGCCAGCTGCAGGTTGCGGGCGTTCAGGTCGGCGAGAACCAGTTTCAGGCGTTCGGCCATGCCGTCGAAGGCCCAGCGCACGGCGTCGATCTCGTCGCCCTTGGCCGGGCCGACCGGGACGTCGTCGACGAAGGTGACGCAGTCCGGCGTCAGCTGCGGCACCAGGCCGGTGACCCGGCGGGCCAACTCCTCGATGCGGATGGTCACCAGGTGGCGGATGGCGGCATAGATGAAGCTGGCCACCAGAAAGGTCTTCAGGCCGTTGCCCAGCAGGATGGTGACCGCCTGCCAGAACAGGGTCTGGTACATGTTGTCGAGGCCGGCGGCGATCTCGATGGTGGCGATGGCGCGGGTTTCGCCGCGGGTCTGGTAGGTCAGCGGATAACTGCGCACCAACTGGCGGTTCGATTGCCCCGATTGCGCGGTCCAGCTGCTGCCGCCGTCGGTGACGGTGACAGTGGCGCGCTCGATCTTGGGCAGGTTGACGATGGATTCCAGCGACAGGGCGATCTGCTGGTCGTTGAAGCTCCACACGCTGGCGGCCAGCGGGGGGAAGAAGATGCTCACCCGCTCCAGCATCTCGTCCACGCCGGCGCGCTGGACGCGATAATCCATGAATATCTGGAAGGCGGTGAGGAACAGGGTGACCAGCGAGCTGAAGGCGATGATGAGGATGACCAGCTTCTTGCTGACCGTGCTCATCCTGCGCATGGATTGCAGCAATACAATCATCGCGACGCCCGTCACACCCCCAAGCCACAGATTGAGAGAATAACCTTGAATCTGTCGCGGCGGAACAAAGGATGTGGGGTTTTGCTCACGCCGGGGCGAGGATGCGGCGCTCCAGCACGCCCATGGCCCGACGCAGGTCGTCGGCGCGCTGGTCCACCGACACCGAGACCCAGCAATCCATGGCGCCGTGGCGTTCCAGCAGGGCCAGCGATTCTTCCTCGGGCGCGTCGTCCAGCCACAGGAACGGGGTGGCGAAGTCGATGGCCTCGGCCTTGGAATCGCACCACGACGAGGGTGCCACCCGCGCTAGCAGGGCGTCGATGCGGTCGGCCTCGTCGCCGGGCCCGACGGCCTGGCGGAAGGCGGCGCGCACCGCGGCGCTGCCGCCGGTGCGGTCGCGGCTGGTCAGCCAGATGCAGGTGAAATTGCGGGTAGCCCATTCCAGGAAGGGCCGCAAATGATCGGCCGGTGCCAGATCACCGCGCAGCCGAGCATGGCCGGCTCGGCGCAAAAGGGTCCCATCCACGTCGAGATACAGATGCATCCCGTCCTCCCCCCTTCGTCTTGTTAGGGAGAGGGTGACTCAGGCCGTCAGCAGGCGCAAGGGGGCGGGAAGCAGGGTGACCGTCTGCTCCGGCAGTTCCACTTCCGTCGCCTCGTCGGCGGCGAACAGCAACACCAGGGCGTCGTTCAGGGCCTCCGAGGTGAGCGCGGTGTCGGCCAGGAAGGAGGGGGTGATCACCGGCAGCGCCACCAGGGCGCGGGCCAGCCGCTCGGCGGTGATCTGGTCGAAGGGGGCGCGGCGGAACAGGTCGCACCAGCGCTGGCGGATGGCCTCCATGCCTTCCGCCAAAACCGGCATGCGTTTCAGCACCCGCCGCGCCCGGCCCATGTAATAGGCGATCCAGGCGCCGTCCTCGCCGTCGCAGGCGGCGGCCAAAGCGTGGGCGAAGCCCTCCTCGGCGCGGCCGTCGGGCGGCAGCACGTGGATCAGCGGCTGCCCCGCCCAGGCCGGCAGCAGCGACGCCAGCAGGGCCGCCACCTGGGCGTTGCGGGCGGCGAGCGGCGCCGTCTGGATGAAATCCACCAGGGCCATGGCGGATTGCGGCAGGCCGGGGCTGTCGGCATGGCGGGCGGCCCAGGCGGCGACGCCGGCACGGGCGGGATCGTCGGCGAACGGGCCGGAGGGGTCGAAACGCGAGGCGATGGTGGCGTAAAGCCGCTCCACCAGGGCGGGCAGGTCCTCGGCGTCGACAGGCGGCAGGCGCTCCAGCAGGTGAAGGGCGCGCGCCTCGCTCCACATCAGCCGGTAATCGGC
>DATJKV010000245.1:0-5309 GCA_035491155.1 Magnetospirillum sp.
CGGCTTGACCAGAATGCCTTCCGGCGTCTCCCAGTTCAGGGTTTCCGGCGACTTGCCCTTGAGGTCCTTGGAAGCCAGGGCATCCCAATCGGCAAGGGTCTTCTTGGCAAACTCGGTCATATCCTCTCCTCCACGTGTCCCGTTTCCTCCTCGGGAGGGCGGGAGTATAACTACCCGGTTTTCCCGAGTCCATGCGTGCGCGTAATTTCCTTGCGCATAGGGCCATGCAGAGATGGTGGTAATACCACACATCCGCTGCATCTTGACGAGTGGCAGGGGGGTGGGCACCTTTTCGACTTCGGCGTATCCGCGAAGGAAAGACCCCATGGCGTTCCTCGATCACGTCCGCGCCTGCAATTTCCACGATATCGCCAAATTCCGCCCCTTCGTGATCGCCGATACCCCGGTCGGCTGGGTGCGCCATGACTGGGCGGCCAAGCTGGCCGCTCACCGCGATACCCTCCTGGTGGACTCGCAGGCGGTTCGGCTGCATCCGCGCCTGGAAACCCCCGAGCAGCGCTCCGAGGCGCTGGACTGGGTGTGCGAGCGGCTGCGCGCCGAGCACGGCACGCCCGCCTTGCGCGGCGAGCGCTATGCGGTGGCGCGCCGCTGGGGCGAGGCGCCGCTGATGACCATCGACCGCGGCGTGGTCAGCCTGTTCGGCGTTCGCGCCTACGGTGTCCACGTCAACGGCGTGGTGCGGGACGGCGCCGGCATGCGCCTGTGGATAGCCAAGCGCGCGGTGGACAGGGCGGTGGCGCCGGGCCAGTTGGACAACATGATCGCCGGCGGCCAGCCCGCCGATCTGGGCCTGATGGAGAATCTGGTCAAGGAGGCGGCGGAGGAGGCCGACATCCCCGAAGCCGTGGCCCGCACGGCGTGCCCTGTGGGCGTGATCTCGTACTGCCAGGAAGATGCCTGGGGCCTGAAGCCCGACACCATGTTCTGCTACGACCTGGATGTGCCCGTAGGCTTCGAGCCGCGCAACACCGACGGCGAGATCGAGAGTTTCCGCCAGATGGAATTGGGCGAGGTGGCCGAGCGGGTGCGCGACACCCAGGACTTCAAATTCAACGTCAACCTGGTGCTGATCGACTTCCTGGTCCGGCACGGGCGGCTCTGCCCCGATTCCGAGCCCGCTTACGTGGAACTCGTCCGGGGCTTGCGACGGGATTGCGGAGGTTGCTAATTTTCCGCCTTGTGCGCCGCACAAAGTGGAATATTATTACCGGCAAGTGATTTTTCCCGTAAGAGGATTGCGTCTCAAATGAGCATCAAGCCGCCCAAGAAGTTCTTCGAGCCCCTCGCCATCGGCGCTCCCGCCCCCTATCGCGAGGTGCCGGTGACCCTCGAGCGCATGATCCATTTCTTCCCGCCCCATGTGGAGAAGATGCGGGCCAAGGTGCCCGAGATGGCCAAGAACGTGGACGTGCTGCTGGGCAATCTGGAAGACGCCATCCCGGCCGACGCCAAGGAAGCCGCCCGCGCCGGCTTTGTCGAGGTGGCGAAGAACGCCGATATGGGCGGCTGTGGCTTGTGGACCCGCGTCAACTGCCTGAACAGCCCGTGGTTCCTGGACGACGTCACCGAGATCGTCGCCGCCGCCGGCAACAAGGTGGACGTCATCATGCTGCCCAAGGTGGAAGGGCCGTGGGACATCCATTACCTCGACCAGCTGCTGGCCCAGCTGGAAGCCAAGCACAACGTCAAGCGCCCGATCATGATCCACGCCATCCTGGAGACGGCGCTGGGCGTGGAGAACGTGGCCGCCATCGCCCAGGCGTCCCCGCGCATGCACGGCATGAGCCTGGGCCCGGCCGACCTCGCCGCCTCGCGCGGCATGAAGACCACCCGCGTCGGCGGCGGCCATCCCTTCTACGGCGTGCTTGAGGACGCCAGGGGCGAGGCGCCGCGCACCCTGTTCCAGCAGGATCTGTGGCACTACACCGTCGCCAGGATGGTGGACGCCTGCCAGTCCGCCGGCATCAAGGCCTTCTACGGCCCGTTCGGCGATTTCTCGGACTCGGCGGCGTGCGAGGCCCAGTTCCGCAACGCCTTCCTGCTGGGTTGCGCCGGCGCCTGGTCGCTGCATCCCAGCCAGATCGACATCGCCAAGGCGGTGTTCAGCCCCGAGGTGAACGAAGTTCTCTTCGCCAAGAAGATTCTCGAAGCCATGCCCGACGGCACCGGCGCCGTGATGATCGATGGCAAGATGCAAGATGATGCCACCTGGAAACAGGCCAAGGTGATCGTCGATCTCGCCAAGCGCGTGGCCGCCAAGGATCCCGTGCTGGCCGGGAAGTACGGCCTGTAAATTATTCCCTCGTGCCGGGAACGACTGATGGCCGCCGGAGCGATCCGGCGGCCGAATTTCTTACTGCACGAGGAACTGCCAGCCGAACCAGCGCCAGCGGCCTTCCAGGGTGGGAACGGTACAGTTGATGCGGGAGCGACCCGCCGGCAGGGGCTTGGCCATGCGCACCTCGATACGGGGGCCCAGGCGCTCGATGACGGCGCGCCCCTCGGACGAGGTGTAGCAGGCCAGCAGATCGGCGCCCGGCACTTCGGGCGACAGGGTGAAGCCGAAGGCGGGCGGGTTGGTGGCCAGCTTGGGGTCGTCCGGGGTGATGTCCACGGCCGGCAAGGGCAGGGTGCGCACCGCCAGGCGGAAGCGCTCGCCCTCGCCATAGGTCTCGTTGAGCGGGAAGCGCGGCAGGAAGAACCAGTCCGACTTGCTCCACACCGGGCCGGAATGCTGGCCGAAGGCGGCGATGAAGCCGGCGTCGCGCACCGCCTCGGCCGCCTCGCGACTCATCTCGCCATAGGGCCAGGCGAACAGCGTCGGGGTCTGGCCCAGTTCCGCCTGCAGGCGGGCGCGGGCGCGGGCCAGGTCGTCGGCGATGGTCGTTTTGGACAGCTGCGGGAAGTGGGGATGGCCGGCGCCTTGGGTCGCCACCGTGGCCAGGCCCGAGGCGGCCATCTCGCGCAAATTTTCCCACGACAGCCGGTCGGGACCGCCGCCGTCGATCTCGTCGGTGGAGACGAACAGGGTGAAGGGCAGGCCGGCCGCCTTCAGCAGCGGCCACGCGGTCTGCCACACCGAGGCCCAGGTGTCGTCGATGGTGATGGCCACCGTCTTGTCGGGCAGCGCCTTGCCCGAGCGCAACGCCTCCACCACCTGGGACAGCGGCAGCACGGCATAGCCGCCCGACTTCAACTCGACCAGTTGGGCCTCCAACTGGTCGAGGCGGGTGTTGGCGGTGGGGAAGCGGCTCTCGCCGAAACGGTTGTAGGTCACCACCACGGCCGAATCGGCAGCCGCGGCCGGGCCGGCCATGACGGCAGCCAGGCCGGCGAGCATCGCCGCCAGAAACACACTGTTTCTCATTCGGACCTAACCCCTTTGCGCGGGTGCGTCTACATTTGACGGAGCAAACGCAACCATGGCGGCAACGCCATAAGTTTTACGACAGGAGAAAGCCGATGACCACCCCGGCGGCGGACGAGGCCCTCACTCAGATTTTCCGCGAGGCCCGCACCCACAGCAAATTCCTCGACCGCGAGGTTCCCGATGCCTTGCTGCGCCAGGCCTGGGATCTGGCCCGTATGGGTCCCACAGCGGCCAACACCCAGCCGGCGCGCATCCTCTTCGTGCGCTCAGCTGCTGCCAAGGAGAAGCTGAAGCCGGCGCTGGCCCCCGGCAACGTGGACAAGACCATGGCCGCCCCGGTCACCGCCATCGTCGCCCAGGACCTGAAGTTCTACGAGAAGCTGGTCAAGACCTTCCCGCATGTCGACGCGCGGGCCTGGTACGAGGGCAACGAGGCGCTCATCAAGGAGACCGCCTTTCGCAATTCCAGCCTGCAGGGCGCCTACCTGATTCTGGCCCTGCGCGCCGTGGGGCTGGATTGCGGCCCCATGAGCGGCTTCGACAACGCCAAGGTGGACGAGGCCTTCTTCGCCGGCACCAGCGTGAAATCCAACTTCCTCGTCAACATCGGTTACGGCGACCGCTCGGCCCTGCATCCGCGCAATCCGCGCCTGGATTTCGAGGAAGCCTGCCGGATCGACTAGTTAATACCGGCAGGCCAATTCATTGGCCTGCCGGTATCTCAGCCGCCATTGCGGCGGCGGCCAAGTGAGCGGATGCGAGCGCCCGGCGAGGGGCAGCAATACGGCAGGCCAATTCATTGGCCTGCCGGTATCAAAATCTTGGCCGGGGCAGGTGGCTGATGTCCACCCCGGCCGCCCAACCGCCGGCCACGGCGACGATGCCGATCAGGATGATCTCGATCATGCCGCCGGTGCGGCACAGGTTCAGGGTGAAGCGGCGCCGCGACGGCCACAGCAGGGGCACGCCCGAGGGCGTCAGCCCGTCGGCGGCCAGGTGCGACAGGTAGCCGATGGCTACGGGCGCCGCCATCCAGGCGGTGCCGAAGGCCGAGATGGCAAGAAGGGCGGCGACCACGGCAATCAGCGAGTGGGTGATGCCGCGATGCCCCACCAGCATGGCCAACGGCACCGAGATGGGCTTCAGCTTGCGCCCGGCCCAGGATTGCGGATGGTCGATGTCGGGCAGCAGCGCCCCCAGCGCCGCCGAGGCCAGCGCCTGCGGGTCGGCCGGCGGATAGCCGCCCAGCTTGGCGGCGACAGCCCAGCAGGCCGCGCCCGCCACCACGTGCGATCCCGCCATCATGATGATGCATGCCTGCTACACGTTTTGCGCGCAGCAGCGCCGTTCTGGTGTATGGAAATTGTAAACATGATCGGGTAAAGTCCTGAGATTATGGCCAGTCTCCTCTGGGGGAAGCGGAATGTCCATAGCGTGGCGCGACGCCATGTGTGTCGGTGAAGAGACCGTCGACGCCGATCACAAGCACCTCGTCGACCTGATCAACGCCTTCGAAGTGGCGATCGCCACCAAGGTCGATCACAAGAAGATTGCCCGGGTGCTGCTGGGCCTAGTCGAGTACACCGGCGAGCACTTCGCCCGCGAGGAAGAGCTTCAGCTCGCCATTCGCTACCCCTATCACGAAAGCCACCGCCGCGCGCATCGCGACGTGCTGAAGAAGCTGTCGGACATCGTCGGCGAATATTCCCGCGCGCCGACGGAGCAGCGTGACCGCATGGTTCGCGATCTCGCCAGTTTCCTGAAGGAATGGCTGGTGGATCACATCATCCAGTCCGACCTGCGCATGAAGCCCTATGTGCTGCAGATGCAGGCGCAGCAGGCCGAGGCGCTCAAGCGCAAGCGGGAAGCCATCATCGCCAGCCAGAAGATGGCCGGCGTCGAGCCCCAGCTGGACCCG
>DATJKV010000246.1:0-6538 GCA_035491155.1 Magnetospirillum sp.
GCCGATTACCGCAAGCTGCTACTGGAGAAAGCGCGCGAGGCCCGCCGTGGCGGCGCCCCCGACAAGGCCGATGGCCCCAGCCGCAAGGATGAGCGCCGCGCCGCCGCCGAGGTTCGCGCGCAGCTGGCCCCCCTGCGCAAAAAGGCCTTCGAGGCCGAGAAGGCGCTGGAAAAACTGATGGCGCGCAAGGCGGCGGTGGAAGAGAAGCTGGCCGACCCCAAGCTCTACCAGGGCCCCGCCGACAAGGTCACCCAGTTGCAGCGTGAGCGGGGCGAGCTGGAAAAGGCCATCGCCGACGCCGAAGCGTCCTGGCTGGAAGCGCACGAGGAACTGGAAGCCGCCCAGGCCTGACGCCAGCTAAGGTCGATACCGGTTGGCGAAATGTGCGCAGAGCGCTAGGCTGGCTCGGACTACGGCAGCCAGCAAGACGTGCCCGTGATTTCACCCGACGCCACCGCAGCCCACCGGCCGTTCCGGCTGCGCCAGATGCTCAGCCTGCTGGTGGCCTTCGTTGCGCTGCTGGCCGCCGGTGCCATCGCCCTGTTCCTTGCACAGTCCTATCGTGCCGAACTGGACGACGCCCGTACCCGTACCCAGGATGCCGCCCGGCTGCTGCAGGAGCACATCGTCCGCACCCTGCGAGCCTCGGATTTCATTGTCGGCCGCGCCGCCCAGATTGGGCGCACCCACGCCATGGACCGCCTGCCCCAGGACGAGCGTGCCTGGCGCGAACTGGTGGCGCTGGTCCAGGGCCTGCCCGAGCCCGGCACCCTGTGGGTGGTGGACGCCAAGGGCATTGTTCGCCTGGGCACCATGCAATTTCCCACACCCCAGGTGAATGTCACCGACCGCCGCTACTTCGCCGCCCACCAGCAGGCGCAACGAGATATCGTGATCGGCCCGCTGGTCACCACCAAGGCCGGCGACAAGCAGGCCTTCCACTTGAGCCGCCGCATCGAGGACGCCGAAGGCAATTTCCTGGGCGTGGCCGCCGCCGGCTTCGACGCCGACACCTTCACCGACTTCTACCGCACCCTGCCGCTGGGCGACCACGCCGCCCTGGGGGTCATAGACCTGGACGGCCGCGTCATCCTGCACCAACCCGACCCCGAGCGCTGGGCGGGCGCCTCGGTGCCCTCCAGCCCGCTGCTGGAAACCATGAGGAACGGCGTCCCCATCGGCACCCTGACCGCCGTGTCGCCGTTGGACGGAGTAGAACGGCTGATCGCCTATCGCCTGGTGCCGGAATTCGGTCTGGTGGTGATGGTCGGCATGTCCACCGACGAAGCGCTGACTGACTGGCGCCGCACCCTGTGGGCCACCGGCTTGATGGCGGTGGTGCTGGCTGTCCTGGTCGGCACGCTGGCCGCCTTCACTTTTGCCAGCCTGGCCCGCGAGGAAGCCCTGATCCAAGGTCTGGAGCGCACCGTGCATGAGCGCACCGAGGAGGCCCACGCCCAGGCAGAGGAGGCGCGGCGCGCCAACGAAGGCAAGACCCGCTTCCTGGCCACCGCCAGCCACGACCTGCGCCAGCCGCTCCAGGCCGCCGCCATGTTTGCCGAAGTGCTGGCGGTGCGGCTGGAAGACCACGCCTGCGCCCCGGTAGTGAGCAAGCTGCGCCAGAGCCTGGACGCCACCCACCAGTTGCTTACCACCCTGCTGGACGTCTCCAGCCTGGAGGCGGGTAAAATTGAGACCCAAATCGGCAGCTTCCCGCTGATGCCGCTGATAGCCAACCTGTACGACCAGATGGAACCCGAGGCCTCGGCCAAAGGCCTGGAGCTGCGGGTGGTGCCCACCTCGGCCTGGGTCGTCAGCGACCCCGTGCTGCTGGAGCGCATGGCCCGCAACCTGCTGGTCAACGCCATCCGCTACACCCAGTCGGGCAAGGTCTTGATCGGTTGCCGCCACCGCGGCGACAAGGTGGCGCTATGCGTGGCGGACACAGGCATCGGCATCGCCGAGGACAAGCTGGACGTCATTTTCGAGGATTTCACCCGCCTGGGTGATAAGGGCGCCGGCACCAATCGCGGCCTTGGCCTGGGATTGGGCGTGGTACGCCGCACCGCCATCCTGCTGGGTCACGACATCGAGGTGCACTCGACGGTGGGCAAGGGCTCGTGCTTCGCCCTGCTGCTGTCGCTGGCGTGATTGTTTCCAAACAGGAAACACCGTTTTTCCGCACTCAAAGGTTTTATTCGCCTGCGAACTCGCGCATGGTCTGTTTTCGTTTATCTCCAGAGGAGAACCACAAATGAACAAGCTGGTCCTGACGACCGCCGCCGCCGCCGTGCTGGCCGCCACCACCATGGCCGCCCGGGCGGAAGAGACCAATCCGACCATCGTCCACCGCCAGGCCATCTACAAGGTCGTCAACGGCCACATGAACAATCTAAAAGCCGCCCTTTTCCTCAAGGGCCAGACTGACGCGGTGGCCTACGACGCCGACGCCATCGTCGCCGCCTTCCAACACATGGGCGACGCCTACCCCGAAGGCTCGGACAAGGGCGAGACCAAGGCCAAGTCCAATATCTGGACCGAGCGGCCGAAGTTCCAGGAAGCCGGCAAGAAGGCCTTCGGCGCCGCGCAGACCCTGGCCGAGGCCGCCAAGTCGGGCGACCAGGCCAAGACCACCGACGCCTTCAAGGCCCTCGGCGGCGCCTGCAAGGCCTGTCACGAGGATTTCCGCAAAGACTGATCCTGGGATCAGAAGAAGGGAGGGCGTGCCACATGGGTGGAACGCCCCTTTTTCTTTGGCGCGAGAAGATTACGCCCGCGCCTTCTCTTCCCAGCCGCCGCGCTCGGTCTGCTGGTAGTAGACCAGCTCATGACCGGCCGCCTTCCAGGTCTTCCAGCGGGCACGGGCGGCTTGGACGGCTTCGTCGTCATTGCCGTCGAACAGATCCAGGCAACGGGCGTAAGTGCCCACATCCGCAGGGGTGACACCGTCGCACAGGACCAGGACGGTGGCACCGTTGGGGTTTTCCTCCTGATCTGTCAGCCAGATGGGTTGCAGCGCCGGCTCGCCGTCAGCGCTGCTGCCGTGGGGGAGCCAGGAATCCTCGGCATAGGTCCACAGTAGGCCATTCAGGTGTTCGACCCGCTCGCGGCTGCCGGCCATCACCACCACCTTGAGCCCGGCGCCTTGCGCCTTTTCCAGCAGGCGCGGCAGCGCCTGCTCCAACGGCAGCCGGGTCAGGTGGTAGAAGCCGATCTGGGTCATTTTTCCTCGTAGCCCTCGGCCACCAGGGCGTCCAGCAGGCGCACGCCGAAGGCGGTGGCACCCTTGGGGCAGGTGGCGGCGTCCTTCTTGGACCACGCGGTGCCGGCAATGTCGATGTGGGCCCAGGGCGTGTCGCCGACGAAGCGCTTGAGGAACTGGGCGGCGGTAATGGAGCCACCCTCGCGGCCGCCCACGTTCTTCATGTCGGCGATGTCGGACTTCAGTTGCTTGTCGTAGGACTCGCCCATGGGCAGGCGCCACACCTGTTCGCCAGCGGCCTTGCCGGCGGCCTCGATCTTGGCCGAGAACTGATCATTGTTGCTGAACAGGCCGGCATAATCGTTGCCCAGCGAGATGATGATGGCGCCCGTCAGGGTCGCCAGATCGACCATGGCCTTGGGCTTGAAGTGCTCGCGGGCGTACCACAGGGCATCGGCCAGCACCAGCCGGCCCTCTGCGTCGGTGTTGATGACCTCGATGGTCTGGCCCGAGGCCGAGGTAACCACGTCGCCGGGACGCTGGGCGGTGCCCGACGGCATGTTCTCCACCAGGCCGACGATGCCCACCACGTTGGCCTTGGCCTGACGGCCGGCCAGCGCCTTCATGGCGCCGATCACCGCGCCGGCACCAGCCATGTCCCACTTCATCTCTTCCATGCCGGCGGCGGGCTTGATGGAGATGCCGCCGGTATCGAAGCAGACGCCCTTGCCGATCAGCGCCAGCGGGGCGGCCTCCTTGTCCTTGGCACCCATCCAGCGCATGACGACAAGCTGGCTTTCGCGGTCGGAGCCCTGGCCGACGCCCAAGAGAGCGCCCATGCCCAGCTTCTTCATCTGCTTCTCGCCCAGCACCTCGACGTCGACGCCGAGATCGGCCAACTTGCGGCATTCCTCAGCTAGGCTTTCCGGGTGGATGACGTTGGCCGGCTCGCTGACCAGATCGCGGGTGAGGTAAACGCCATCGGCGATGCGGTCCAGCGGAGCGAAAGCCGTCTTGGCCGCACCATTCTCGGCGGTCAGCACCGAGAGCTTTTTCACCGCCGGCTTGTCTTCCTTCTTCTCCTTGGTGCGGTACTTGTCAAAGCGATAGGCCTTCAGCCGCGCGCCATAGGCGACGTGGGCGGCGAACTCGGCCGGCGACAGTTTGGCATCGGCGGGAGCGTCGGCAGCGATGGCCACCGCGGTGTCGCCCGAGTTCAGCACCTGGGCAAGCGCGTTACCGCCGAAGGACTGGGCCGCCAGAGCGTCGATCGCCTCGCCCTTGCCCAGGCCCACCAGCACGATGCGCGACAGTTCCAGACCAGCGGGCGCCAGGATGGTCAGCGTCTGATCCTTCTTGCCTTCGAAGCGGCTGGCGTTCATGGCCCGCAGCACGGCGCCACCGCTCTGCAGATCAAGCGCGGCGGCGGTGGCGGTCAGCACCTTGCCCTCGAGCACACCGACGATTACGGCGCCCTCGGCGGGCAGCTGGGGCTTGGCGAAGGCGATCTTCATGGCGGGGAAGTCCTCTTGAGAGAATCAAGTGCCTCCCAATGTAGCGATCCCCGCGCCGAAAGGAAGCCCGGAGCTTAGGCCCTGGAGCTTAGGCCTGGGGCTCAGGATTGCCCGGTCGCTTCGGCGGCTTCCGCCGCCAGCTCCTCTTCCTCCATGCGCCGGCCGCCGGCCAGCAGGAAGACCAGGCCACCCGGCAGCGCGGTAACCATGGTGAGGATGCCGAACAGGATGGACAGCACCAGGGTCGAGGAATCGGCCAAGCCGATGAACGAGAAGGCGGTGACCATGGCGGTCTCGCGCACGCCCCAGCCGGCGATGGAAATGGGCAGCGTCATGATCAGAATCACCGGCGGCACCAGCACCAGGCAGTCCAGCACATGCACGTTCAGATTCAAGCCCGCCGCCAGCATGTAGACGACCAGCGACAGATTGGCGTGCCCCACCAACGCCACCACGATGGTGCCCAGGGAATAACCGGGGTGGAAGAAAAGCTTGCGGGTGTCGGCAGCCAACACCGCCAAGAGACGCACCGCGCGCCAGCGGTGCAGCGATTGCGGCACCTTGTCCAGCGCCGCCAGCACCAGGATACCTAGCACGCACACCGCCAGCAGCGCCGGAAAGATCCACACGCCGGGCAGGGTGGGCACCCGCAGCATCAGGAGAGGCTGGGTCAGGCAGACCAGCAGAACCAGGGCGAAGACGGTGACGGCGCGCTCCAGCGCCACCGAGTTGACGGCGGCAGCCAACGTCAATCCATTGCGGCGGGCGAACCACATGCGCACCGCGTCGCCGCCCACCGCGCCCGGCAGCACGATGGAGAAGAACACGCCGACGTAATAGACCGACAGCGTCTGAACCCAGTGGAAGGCGGCCGACAGCGCCCGCAGCACGAGGCCCCAGCGCACCGCGCCCAGCGCGATCTGCGCCATCATCAGCACCACGGCCAGCACCGCCATGGTGGGGTCGATGGATTTGGCCTGCGCCCAGGCTTCGGCCAGGTCGACCTTGGACAGCACCCAGCCGATCAGGCCGAAGGACACCGCGCCTTTGACGATCCAGGGCAACCAGCGCTTGATCATGAACGAACCACCGGCCTTAAGGCAAACGAGCGGGCAGCCTTATCACAAATGGCCGGGACTGGATAGCATCAGGCCTGATGCAACCGTACCGGCAACCGCCTGCGCCCCCAGTTTCCGGGACGCGGCTCGAACACGCCGGCGATGGCGGTACCGCAATCGGGGCAATGCCCGTCGGCGGTCAGCCGCCATGCCGTCAGCTCATGCCAGTCGCGGCCGATGAGAAGGCCCCCGCAGCCGGGGCACCAGGTTGCCCCGCCGTTCGCGTCGTGGACGTTGCCCGTGTACACATAGCGAATCCCCGCCGCCGTGGCGATGGACCGGGCGCGCGACAGTGTCGAAGATGCCGTGGGGGGCAAGGCGAGCATCTTCCAGTCGGGGTGGAAAGCTGTGAAATGTAACGGCACGTCGGGGCCGAGCGACCTTGCCACCCACTGGCTGAGAGCGTCGATTTCGGCGTCGGAGTCGTTCTCGCCGGGAATGAGCAGCGTGGTGATTTCGAACCATACCGAGGTTTCGTCCTTCAAGTATTTGAGGGTGTCGAGCACGGGGTCGAGGTGGCCACCGCACAGGTTCTTGTAGAAATCGTCGGTGAACGCCTTGAGATCGACGTTGGCGGCGTCCATGTGGGCGAAGAATTCCTTGCGCGCCTCAGGACCGATATAGCCGGCGGTCACCGCCACCGTCTTCAGGCCGCGGGCGTGGCAGGCCTTGGCGCAGTCGACCGCGTATTCCAGAAAGATCAC
>DATJKV010000247.1:0-2323 GCA_035491155.1 Magnetospirillum sp.
GGTGGTCTCGGTGGGGCCGTAGGAGTTGAACACCCGGCGGCCCGGCCGGCACCAGCGCTCCACCACCGGCGGCGGGCAGGCCTCGCCGCCCAGGATGATGACGCGCAGGGTGGCGACGTCGCGCGGCAGCAGGGTCAGCAGGGTGGGAACGGTGTCCAGCACGGTGATGCCGGCCTGCTCCAGCACGTCGCACAGCGTGTCGGCCTGCTGCAGGGTCTCGCGGCTGGCCACCCACAGGCGGGCTCCCACCATGTAGGGGATGAAGATCTCCTCCAGCGATAGGTCGAACGCCACCGAGCAGGCCTGGAAGGCGGTGTCGGCGGCGGCGATTCCATAGATGTCGTTGGCGGCGCGCAAATAGTGGCAGATGTTGCGATGGCTGATGACCACCGCCTTGGGCTTGCCGGTGGAGCCCGAGGTGTAGATGGCGTAGGCCGGGTCGTCCGGGGTGGCGCCGTCTGCGCGCGGATCGGGCTGTTGGTCCGAGACGTTCTCGGTGAGCAGGCGGCCGACGGGCAGGGTGGGCGCCGACAGGCCGTCGGCGCGGGCGACGGTGGCGCCGTCCACGATGATGGCGGCACCGGCGCAATCGGCCATGCAGGCGGCCACGCGCTCGGGCGGAGCGTCGAAATCGAAGGGAATGTAGGCGGCGCCGCTCTTCAGGATACCAAGCAGGGCGACATGAAGTTCGGCCGAGCGCGACAGCCACAGGCCGACGAACGTGCCTCGGCCGATGCCGCGGGCGCGCAACGCATTGGCCACGCGGTTGGCGCGCCGGTCCAGTTCGGCGTAGCTCAGCGTCTCGCCGGCGAAGACGATGGCCGGGGCGTCGGGGCTGCGGGCAACCGTGGCGGCGAAGATTTCGCCCAGCCGTTCGTCACGCAGCAGATCGGGGCGCGGGGCGGCGGCGGTTTGGGTCGAAGCAAGACCGGAAAGCAGTGTCATGTCACTCCATCACCCCGGGGGACCCGCTGAGGGAAGCGGTTTCGGGGCCGGCACCAGGAAAGCACGGAAATGTGACCTGGGCAGGGCGAGGGGCCACGGCCCTGCAGCCGATGGCGGTGCCCAGGTCGAACCAATACAAAGAGAAATCCTGGCCGGCGAAGGCCAGGCGGGCGGTTCCGCCCAGAGGCAGCAGGGCCGACAGGTCCGGCTGGGCCAGACCCGAGGCGATCCCTTGGCCGGTGGCCTTCAGCAGCGCCTCCTTGGCGGTCCACAGCAGGGTGAAGGCGCGCGGCCGTCCTTCCGCCGGCAGCGAGGCCAGCCAAGCGGCCTCGGCGGCGGCGAAATGGTCGCGGGCCAAAGGCAGCGGGTCGTCGCCGGGCAGCAGCTCGACATCCACGCCGATCTGCCCCTCAGCCAGGCCGATCAGCATCAGGCCAGGGCGGTGGGACCAGTTGACCGACAGGGAACCGGTGGGGGCGGCGATCAGCGGCTTGCCGTTGCCGCCGCGAGCGATCTGAACCGCATCGTCGCTCAACCCAAGCGCCTGGGCCGCCATCCGGCGGGCCAGCCGAAGGCGCTCGGGGCGCCCAAGGGCGCCCCGTACAAGCCACAGGTGATCGGACAGACGTTCCGCTGCCCAGGGAAATGTTTCCATGGGCTAAAGTGTAGCATCTGGGGCACCTCTTACGCCAGTGTCGAGCCCCCAAAAAGCGGATATATGCTCCTTAAGTGTAACCCTGCGTCGACATATAGGGGGTAGACGGGGCCGTTCAGGCCCCGTTCCCGTCCTTTCGCCGGCTCACTCGGTCGAGCAGATACGCCACCGAGCGGTAGGGTTTACCCGAATGGTCGGACAGGCCGATCTCGCAGGTGCGGTTCGAGGAATAGCCGCCCTCGCAATCGTCGGGCAGCGCCAGCCGCCGAAGCGCGTGGTCGTTGAGTTCCGGCGTGGTGAAGCCCTTGTCGCCGGCGAAGCCGCAGCACCCCACGCCATCGGGCACCACCACGTTCTCGGCGCAGGCCTTAAGCAGGTTGGCCATCTTGCCGTCCAGGCCCATGCGCCGGGCCGAGCAGTTGAGGTGCAGCGCCACCGGCCGGGTTTCCTTGGTGATATCCAGGCGCGGCAGCACGTGATCGTGCAGGAACTCGATGCTGTCGTGCACCTTCAGGCGCGCGTCCAGCACGCGCTTCAGGCGCAGTGTGCAGGCCGAGGCGTCCATCAGCACCGGGATGCGGCCCCGGTCGCTGGCCTTCAGCAGCGCCTTTTCCATCTCGGTCGATTTGGCGTCCGCCATCTCGGCCATGCCCTTGCTCTCGAACGCCTGGCCGCAGCACAGATTGCCCAAGGACTCGGGGAAGATGACGTGGAAGCCGGCCT
>DATJKV010000248.1:0-8341 GCA_035491155.1 Magnetospirillum sp.
ACCTTCCGCATCAGCGCTGCGAACAGCAGCAGCACCTCGTCGCCGAAGGCGTGGCCGTAAGTGTCGTTGATGCGCTTGAAATGGTCGATGTCGACGATGCCCAGCCAATGGTGCTCATCTACCTCGTGCGTGCGCCGGTCGCTGTTATGGGGCAGGGCGGCGGCGCGGGCCTGGGCGATGGTGCGGGTGATGTTGTCGTCGAAGGTCTTGCGGTTCTTGAGGCCGGTCAACGTGTCCCGTTCGGAATCGCGCAGGATGGCCAGGTAGTTGCGGTAGACGGCGACGAACGCGCGCACCACCGGTTCCGAGGCGGTCAGCGCGTCGGAGCTCTCCACCAGCAGGAAAGCGACGATCTCGCTGCCCTCCAGGATGGGAATGCAGCGGCGCTCAAGGCCGTTGTCCAGGCGTTCGATAGCCTCCTCGCCGCTTTCCAGCGTCGCAGCCATCAGCGGATAGGTGGACAGCGGCACGCAGGACGCATCGGGCAGCATGCCGCACTCACGGCCGCCCTGGGCCAGGATTTCGACGACGGTTCCGGTGCTGCGGTTGCGTGGACGCGCAATGGTGACGAATCGGATGCCGGCCAAGTCGACCAGGGTCGAAACCAGGCAATGCTCCAAATTCTGCCGGCTGCGCTGTTCGGTGATGCGGACCACCGACTCCAGCACGCTTTCAAGAGTGATATCGTTGACCATCGGATTCCCGCCCGAGGCGCCGGCTCTTCGCCTATACGGGACAGGCTGCTCCGGGCGGCGCGGACTCTGCCTCAACCGCCCGGGCGCGTCAACAACCTGAAGGTGCCTTTAGTGCTCGATCTGGCGCGTCGAGACGGTGGCCGGATCAAGGGCCTGCGCTGCAGTGGTCGAGATGGGAGCCGACAGGGAAAGCGCGGTGCGGTATAGCGCCTGGTCTTGCAGCAGCTTCTCGGCCAGCTCCATGTCCAGCTTGGCATCGCCATGCTTGGCCGAGGGGCAGGTGGCGCGCAGCTGCTTGCGCAGGTCGGTCTCGTCCAGGCGGGCGTGGCGCCACAGGGTCAGGTTGGCGGTAATGGGCGCGGGCGAGGCCGAGGCATGCACCACGCCGTCCATCAATGCCGCCGGGTTGGCGTTCTCGTCCGAGGTGCACAGCGTGGGCAGCACGCCCAGGCCATGCAGGGCATAGCCGGACGGGGTGTGGAAGCGCGACCAGGTCAGCGTCATTTCGCCGTCGTTGGGCATCTGGATCACGGTCTGCACCGTGCCCTTGCCGTAGGAATTGGTGCCGATGACCACGGCGCGGCCCGAATCCTGGAGGGCGGCGGTGACGATTTCGGCGGCCGAGGCCGACTTTCCGTCCACCACCACCACCACCGGCACATTCTCGCCGATGTCGCCCTCGCGGGCTTCATAGGCTTGGCTGGCCAGCGGCGAGCGGCCCTTGGTGGAAACGATGGGGCCTTCCTTCATGAACAGGTCGGACATGGCCACCGCCTGATCCAGCAGGCCGCCGGGATTGCCGCGCATGTCCAGCACCACGCCCTTCAGCGGGCTGCCGTTCTGGGCGATCAGGTGCTCCAGCCCCTGTTTGACGCTCTGCGCGGTGTGCTGGTTGAAGCTGGTGATCTTGAACTCGCCGATGCCGTCCTTCAGCTGGGTGGTCACCGTCGGCGGCACGATCAGGCCGCGGCGCAGGGACAATTCCAGCGGCTTGAAGCCGCGGCGCACCGTCAGGCTGATGCTGGACGACACCGGGCCGCGCAGACGCTTGGAAATGTCGTCCTTGGCCAGATTGGCCAGGGATTCGCCTTCGATGTGGGTGATGATGTCGCCCGGCTGCAGGCCGGCATGGGCGGCGGGGGTTTCCTCCATCACCTCGGTGATCTTGGATTCGCCCTCCACCAGGTCGAACTTGATGCCGAGGCCGCCGAAGCCGTTGCGGCTGGCGCGATGCTCGCGCGCTTCCTTGGCGCCGGCATAGCGCGAGAACAGGTCCAGCTTGGCCAGCGTCGCATCGAACGCCGCCTCGTAGATCTTCTCCAGGTCGGCGTCCTGCATCTTGGCCGACAATCCGCGCGCCTCCAGCGCCACGGTGACGGTCAGGCGGGCCCAACCGCGCACGTCGTCGTCCGCCGGTACCGGATATTCCGCCGCCACATGGTCCGAGGCGGTCAGCAGCAGCTTGCCGTCCAGGCGCTGCACGTTGATCTCGGGATCGATGGCGGCGAAGCCGCGCATGCCTTCCATGGCCACCGAGGCGGCATTCACCCGCTCAAGGTGGCGCTCGACGATGGAGGTGTACCCGAAGGTGAAGGTCTTTTCGGCTTCCGCCGTATCGTAGGGAGCTTGCGGGTTGGCAAGGGGACCATGGCTCACCGGGGCGCAAGAGCCCGCGACGAACAGCGTGGCGGCGATAACCCAACGTGCTACGGCATTTCGCTTCAAAGCTGTCACCCGAGGTATGTCCTAAGCAGTATGCGAAATGATCATGCCTGACCCGCACCGCTTTGGACCAGTCTTTTCACTTACCTCTTTGGGGGTGGAAAGTAAATGGAAAGTCGCCTGGGAGCAGCAAAGACCGTGGGTTTAGGAAATTGTGCGCGGATGGAGAGCGGAGTGCCCATTGGTGGGGGGATTAACGGAGGATTAATTCTTGGGCTCGGCTTCCAGCGAGTTCTCGGCTCCCTCACCCGCCCCCTCGGGGGTGCCCTCTCTCGCAAGCGGGGGAGGGGGGCGAGGGAGCCATAGGCGATCTCTACCGCCGACCCCGCCCCGGCTTGAAGCCGCCCTTCTTCTCCGGCCTGGCCAGCCGGGCGCGTGGGCGCGAGCCGGTGGGGCCGGCATATCCGACTTCTTCCAGCCGGAACAGCATGGAGCCAGTCAGCTGGTTGGCCTCGTGCAGCACCACGTCCAGCATCTGGCCCAGCTGGAACTGGCGCCGAGTGCGCCGGCCCACCAGGGCGTGGTGGATTTCGTCGTGCTCGTAGAAATCCTCGGGCAGCGTGCTCACCGGCACCAAGCCGTCGGCGCCGGTCTCCAGCAGGTTGACGAACAGGCCGAAGCGCGTGACGCCCGACACCTTGGCAGTGAAGCTGGCGCCCACGCGGTCGGACAGGAAGGCGGTGACGTAACGGTCCACGGCTTCGCGCTCGGCGGTGGCGGCGCGGCGCTCGGTGGCCGAGATATGCTCGCCCCATTCCGGGAACTCGGGCAGGCAGTCGGGCGGCAGCCCGCCCTCACCCATTTTCAATCCCGACACCAGGGCGCGGTGCACCAACAGGTCGGCATAACGGCGGATGGGCGAGGTGAAATGGGCATAGCGGGCCAGCCCGAGGCCGAAATGGCCGAGGTTCTCAGGGGCATAGCAGGCCTGGGCTTGGCTGCGCAGCACCACCTCGTTCACCAGGGTCTCGTTGGGGGTGTCCTTCACCTTCTCCAGGATCAGATTGAACTGGCTGGGCTTCAGCGCCTGGCCCTTGGGCAGGCTGAGGTCCATGGAGGAGAGGAACTCGCGCAAGGAATCCAGCTTCTCGACGCTGGGCTGGTCGTGGACGCGGTACATGCACGGCTTGTGTACGCGCTCCAGCTCCTCGGCGGCGCACACGTTGGCCTGGATCATGAAGTCCTCGATCAGCCGGTGGCTGTCGAAGCGCGGGCGCGGCTTGATGCCCAGCACCTGGCCGTCGGGGCTGATGTCCACCTTGCGCTCGGGGATGTCCAGTTCCAGCACGCCACGCCGGGTGCGGGCGGCGAGCAGGGCCGCCCAGGCGCCATAGAGCGGCTTGATGACGGGAGCCAGCAGCGGGCCGGTCAGTTCGTCCGGACGACCGTCCTTGGCCTCCTGCACCTGGGTGTAGGTCAGCCGGGCCGCCGAGCGCATCATGCCGCGCACGAACTTGTGCTTCTTCTTGTTGCCGTCCTTGTCCAGCCAGAAATGCACCGCCAGGCAGCCGCGATCCTCGTTGGGGCGGAGCGAGCACCAGCCGTTGGACAATTGCTCGGGCAGCATGGGGACCACGCGGTCGGGGAAGTAGACCGAGTTGCCGCGCTTGAAGGCCTCCTTGTCGAGGGCATCGCCGGGGCGCACGTACCAGGAGACGTCGGCGATGGCGACCATGCAGTGCCAGCCGCCCTCTTCGTCCTGCTCGGCCCATACGGCGTCGTCGAAGTCGCGGGCGTCCTCGCCGTCGATGGTGACCAGCGGGAAGGGGCGCAGGTCGACGCGGTGGTCCATGGTGGCGGGGCCGGCCGCCTCGGCCTGTCCCAGCACGTCCTCGGGGAAGGTGAAGGGGATGTCGTTGGCGTGGATGGCCACCAGCGACACCGACTTGGGTGCCCCCATGCGGCCCAGCCGCTCCTTCACCGCCACTTGCCTGAGGCCGTAGAAGCGGCCCGGCAGCAGGTCGCACATCACCAGCTCGCCGGCCTCGGCGCCGCCGGTCTCGCCGCGCGGCACGTTGTAATTGGCCTTTTCCTTGCGCGACGTCGGCTTGATGCGGCCGGAGCCGTCGGGCATGGGCTCGAACACGCCCAGCACGCGGGCCTTGGCCTCGCCGACGATGCGGATGGAGCGGCCCTCGTAGGTGTCGTCCTTGATGCGGCGCAGCTTGGCCAGCACGCGGTCGCCCACGCCGACCACCACGTCGCCCTTGCGCCAGGACGCCATGAAGATGCGCGGCGGGCGGCCTTCCTCTTCCCAGGCCACCGGACGGGCGATTAGTTCGCCATCGGTGTCGGTGCCGATGATCTCGACCACGCCCACCTCGGGCAGCGCACCGGGCTGGGCGAAGCGCCGGTGGGCGCCGCGCTGGATGGTGCCGGAACCCTCAAGCTCCTTGAGGATGGCCTTCAGGCCGATCTTGTCGGCGCCCTTCAGGTTGAAGGCTTTGGCTACCTCGCGCTTGCCGACGCGGCCGGGCTGCGAGCGGATGAACTCCAGCACCTCCTGCTTGGAGGGCATGGGGACGGTCTTGGGGCGATGCGGCTTGCTCATGGCGGGCAGCCTATCGCTTGTGGTGGGCGGTCACAAGGGCGCGGGAATGCGCAAGGCTATGCGCGTTATGCGCAAAATATGCGCTTTGTTGCCTTTTTATTGCGCGGTTTGTGCATTGGGCGTAGCGTATCTGCACGGTGGACCCGAGCCATCTGCACAAGCTGCGCAATTCATGCAAAACTCGGGGGAGGAATGGCCATGAGACAATTCGCCATCAAGCAATCCATCGAGCGCGTCCCCGGCGGCATGATGATCGTGCCGCTGCTGCTCGGTTCGCTCATCACCACGTTTTTCCCCGACACACCCAAGTTCTTCGGGTCGTTCACCGGTGCGCTGTTCACCGGCGCGTTGCCCATCCTGGCGGTGTTCTATGTGTGCATGGGCGCCAGCATCGACATCAAGGCAACGCCCTACATCCTGAAGAAGGGCGGGGTCCTGTTCGGCACCAAGGTATTGATGGGCGTAGTTTGTGGCGTCGTCTTCGGCCATTTCCTGGGCGAGACCCCGGTGTCCGCCGGCCTGTTCGCCGGTCTGTCCACCCTGGCCATCGTGGCGGCCATGAACGACACCAACGGCGGTTTGTACATGGCGCTGATGGGGCAATATGGCCGTCCCGGCGACGTGGGCGCCTATACCATCATGTCGCTGGAATCGGGGCCATTCCTGACCATGGTGACCCTGGGCGCGGCCGGCCTGTCGGCCTTCCCGTGGCAAACCCTGGTGGGCTCCATCCTGCCGCTGGCCTTCGGCATGCTGTTGGGCAACCTGGACAAGAACATGCGCGAGTTCCTGGGGCGCGCCGTGCCTGTGATGATCCCGTTCTTCGCCTTCGCCCTGGGCGCCGGCCTTGACCTGAACAAGGTGTGGATGGCCGGCCTGCTCGGTGTCGGCATGGGCGTGGCGGTGGTCATCGTGACCGGCTTCGCCCTGTTCTTCGCCGACCGTCTGACCGGCGGCACCGGTGTGGCCGGCGTCGCTGCCGCCTCTACCGCCGGTAACGCCGCCGCCGTGCCCGCCATCGTGGCCGCTGCCAACCCGGCTTATGCCGAGGCCGCCAAGAGCGCCACCATGCTGGTCGCGTCGTGCGTGGTTGTCACCGCCGTGCTGGTGCCGCTGCTGACCGCGTGGGCGGCCCAGCGTTTCGGCGCGCATGCCGATCTGCCCGAGGATGCCTCCGTAGCCAACGCTTCGCCGAAAGGGGCCTGATCATGTCTCCCCGTTGGCTGATCCTGGCCGACGACCTCACGGGCGCCGCCGATTGCGCTATCGCCTTCGCCAAACAAGGCATGGATTCGGTGGTCGCCTGGGGTCAGGGGACGGGGGCGGATGCGTCGGTGCTGTCGGTGGATGCCGACAGCCGACGCTTCCCCGCCGAAACGGCGGCCCAGCGTCAAGTGGCGGTTCAGAACGCCCATTGGCGGCCGGGCACCCGCCTGTACAAGAAGATCGATTCGACCTTGCGAGGTCAGCCGGCGGCCGAACTGGCCGTCCAACTGGCCGCGCTGAGCGCCGCTACCGGCCGCCGCCGTGCCCCGCTGGCGGTGGTGGCGCCCGCTTTTCCGGCCACGGGCCGGGTGACCCTGGACGGCAAGGTGCTGGTCAATGGCCAGCCCTTGGAACAGACGCCGCTGTGGGCCCGTGACCACACGTACAAATGTGCCGACCTGCCGCTCGTTTTTGCTTCGGCGGGACTGACCAGCGCGGTCATCCCGCTGGAGGTTGTCCGCCAGGGGGCAGACGCGCTCCACGCCCGTATGATGGACATCGAGGCGCAGGACCTGGACGCGGTGGTGTGCGACTGCACCGAGCTTGCCGATCTGGGAGTCGTCGCTGAAGCCTCTCTGCGGTTGGACGACGCCGTGTGGGTCGGGTCCGCCGGCCTTGCCGTGGCCCTGGCGCACCTGACCGCACCGCCGGTTTCGCTGGTTCATGCCGTTCCGCCCCGTGACGGCGGTGTGCTGCTGGTGGTTGGCTCGTTGGCCGAGGCCTCGCGCCTGCAGGCGCGCAGCCTGGCCGACAGCGGGCTGGTCCGCCATGTGCTTGTGGCTCCCGAGGTGCTGTTCGGCTCGGCGGGGACGCCGGAATGGCTGGCCGCCCAGGCGGCCTTGTCCCAGGGCCTGGATGGCGGCGGTTCCGTTCTGCTGGAAATCGCTCTGGCCTCGCATCCCGATCTGGCACGGGGGGCGGAACTGGCGTCCCGTCTCGCCCTACTGGTCGAGCAGGTGGCGCCCAAGCTGGGCGCCCTGGCCGCCACCGGCGGCGATACCGCCTGCGCCCTGCTGGCCCGCCTGGGCATTCACGGCATCCGCCTGATCGACGAGGTGGAGCCGGGAGTGCCCCTGGGCCTGACCCAGGGCCGCCATTGCTTCCCCGTGGTGACCAAGGCCGGTGCGTTCGGCGACGCCGGCACGCTCTGGCGCTGCCTCGAGCGGCTGAAGAGCTTGTAAGGAGAATTCCATGTCCCGTCCCATCATCGCCATCACCATGGGTGATCCGGCCGGCATCGGCCCCGAAATCATCATGCGCAGCCTGGGCCATGCGGAGGTCTTCTCCCTATGCCGCCCGCTGGTCATCGGCAATGCCGACAGGCTGCGTAAGGCCGGCGCCATCGTCGGCTCCACACTCGACGTGCGCTCCGTTTGCGGCCCCGAAGGAGCGTCTTTCCAACCGGGAAACGTCGATGTGGTGGATCTCGACGTGGTGCCGGCGGACCTACCGTTCGGCCAGAACTCGGCGGTTGGCGGCGAGGCGGCCTACCGCTTCATCGAGCGGGCCTGCCGGATGGTGGTGGCGGGCGAGGCCGACGCCATCTGCACCGCCCCCATCAGCAAGGAAGCGCTGCACGCCGCCGGCCACCGTTATCCCGGCCATACCGAATTGCTGGCCCATCTGACCGGCACGCCGGAAGTGTCGATGATGCTGACCGCGCCCAAGCTCCGGGTGATCCACGTGACCACTCACATCGGCCTGCTTGATGCCATCGAGCGCATCAATGCCGGGCTGGTGGAGCGCACGATCGCCCGCGGCCACGCCACCCTGGTCAAGGCCGGTATCGCCAATCCCAAGATCGGCGTTTGCGCCATCAACCCCCATGCGGGCGAGAACGGCCTGTTCGGGCGCGGCGAGGAAGAGGAAAAGATCGCCCCCGCCGTGCGGGCGTGTCAGGTCAAGGGCTGGGCGGTGGAAGGGCCGCTGCCTGCCGACACCCTGTTCTTCCGCGCCGGGCGCGGCGATTTCGATCTGGTGGTCGCCATGTACCACGACCAGGGCCACGGTCCCATCAAGGTGCTGGGTATCGAGGCGGGGGTGAACATCACGGTGGGCTTGCCCGTGGTGCGCACTTCGGTGGATCATGGCACCGCCTTTGACATAG
>DATJKV010000249.1:0-1861 GCA_035491155.1 Magnetospirillum sp.
CCTGGCCGACCGCAAGGTGCTGCTGGTGGATTGCGACCTGCGCCGCCCGGCGGTGGCGCGCCAGTTGGGCGCCTACGAGGTGCCCGGCATTGCCGACTACCTGCGCCAGCAGGCCTCGCTGGAGGAGATCGTGCGCCACGACACCCGGTCGGGGCTGGATTTCATCGCCTCGGGCGGTCGCACGACCGAGCCCCAGCGTCTGCTGGAGGACCCCGCCACCGCCAAACTGTTCGACACCCTGTTCCAGCGCTACGACGCCGTGCTGGTGGACACGCCGCCCACCATGGTGGCCTTCGATGCCGCCCTGCTCGCCCCCCTCACCGACTTCGCCCTCTACGTGGTGGAGTGGGACAGGACCCCCCGGCGGGCCGTCGAGGCCGGCATCGAGCACCTGAGGTCGTTCGACATCCCGGTGGGCGGAGTGGTGCTGACCAAGGTGGATTTGGACCGGCAGCGCCAGTACTCGGACTACGTCGATTTTTGCTTCCGCAGCTCGGACTACTACCAGTGAACCGGAAAGCGAGATCACCATGGCAGTTGCAGAGCACAAGAAGGTGCTGATGATGGTCGAGAACCTGCCGGTCCCACGCGACCGGCGGGTGTGGCAGGAGGCCCAGGCCCTGGCCGCCGCCGGGTGGGAGGTGTCGGTCATCTGCCCGGCCACCGCCGCCTACCCCAAGGGCCACGCGGTCATCGAGGGCATCCACGTCTGGCGCCATCCGCTGCCGGCGGAAGGCGACGGCCTGTGGGCCTATGCCCGCGAATATTCGGCGGCCCTGTTCTGGGAATTCGTGCTGGCCTGGCGGGTCCTGTTCACCCGCGGCTTCGACGTGATCCACGCCTGCAATCCGCCCGAGACCATGTTCCTGGTGGGGGCCTTCTTCAAGCTGTTCCTGGGCAAGCATTTCGTCTTCGACCACCACGACCTGTCGCCCGAGTTGTATGTCGCCAAGTTCGGCCGCAAGGGCTTCGCCCACCGGATGCTGCTGTGGCTGGAGAAGCTGACCTACAAGACCGCCGACGTCTCCATCGCCACCAACGACAGCTTCCGCCAGGTAGCGATCATGCGCGGCGGCATGGACCCCGATAAGGTCTTCGTCGTGCGCAGCGGCCCGGACGTGCGCCGGCTCAAGATCACCCCGCCCGACCCGAAGCTTCGCCAGGGGGCCGACCACCTGATCGCCTATGTGGGGGTGATGAACAGCCAGGATGGCGTCGAATACGTACTGGACGCCATGAAGGTGCTGGTGGCGGAACAGAAGCGCTCGGTGCGCGCCGTGCTCATGGGCGACGGCCCCATGCTGCCCGAACTGAAGAAGCGGGCCGAGGACCTTGGCATCGCCCAGTGGTGCACCTTCACCGGCTGGGCCGACGACGCCGTGCTGATCCCCTATCTCAACGCCGCCGACGTTTGCGTCTCGCCCGATCCGGCCAACGAGTTCAACCACTCGTGCACCATGAACAAGATCCTGGAATACATGGCCATGGCCAAGCCGGTGGTGCTGTTCGACCTCACCGAGGGCCGGCGCTCGGCCGGTGATGCCGCGCTGTATGCCTGCGACAACGACGCCCGCGACATGGCGGCCAAGCTCGCCCAGTTGCTGGACGATCCCGAGCTGCGCCAGCGCCTCGGCGGCATCGGCCGCGGCCGCATGGAGCGCGAGCTGTCGTGGGAGTATCAGGTGCCTCGCCTGTTGTCCGCCTACGCGGCGCTGGCCCGCGAGGACGAGGAGACGAGACCCCGCCGTGAAGTGACGGGCAAGCTTTGAGTTCACCACGCCCGGAGGGTGCCTAGAATGCAGCTGCCCCTGGTCGACGTCATCATTCCCCATCTGAACGACCACGAGCGCCTGGCCCAGTG
>DATJKV010000250.1:0-2671 GCA_035491155.1 Magnetospirillum sp.
CCTCCACCGCCCTTTGCATGGCAAGGAAGGTGGCCTTCAGGATGTTGAGGCGGTCAATCTCGTCGACGCTGGCCTCGCCAAAGCCGCAGACGCAGCTTTCCAGCACCAGGGTGGCCAGGGCCTCGCGCTTGCGGGCGGTCAGCTTCTTGGAATCGTCCAGTTCTTCGGCCAGCCGGGCCGGCAGGGTGGCGGCATCGATGATCACCGCCGCGGCGATCACCGGCCCGGCCAGCGGCCCCCGGCCCACTTCGTCGATACCGGCAACTACACCGCGCAGGGACCGTTCCAGCGACAGATCAGGCATCGGCTCCCCCCGGCACTTTTTTCGGCAGCAGCTTGCGCCCCTTGCCCAGGGCGCCAGCCACGGCGTTGGCCTCGCGGCCGTAGAGCGAGGCCAGCAGGCCCCGCAGGTTGGTGTCGGCCACCTGATGCAGGCGCCGCATGGTAAACAGCCAGAACGGCGACAGGACCAGCGACAGCACGGTCACCCCCACCACCAGCTTGGTCTCGGACGCGGTAATCAGGCGGCCGGCGCGACCGATCTCGGCCAGCAGGAAGCTGAACTCGCCGATCTGCGCCAGCGCCACGCCGGCAAAGAACGAATCGCGCCAGCCCTGGCGCAGCAGCCGCAACGAGGCCACGTTCAGCATGGTCTTGAACAGGGTGACCATGAGCAGGAGCGCCAGCACCTGGCCCAGGTTCTTCCAAATGAACTTGAAATCGATCAGCAGGCCAATGGACAGGAAGAACACCATCAGCAGCACGCTTTGGACCGGCGCGGCGTTCTTCAGCACCATTTCGCGCTGAGACGAATTGCCGATGACCACGCCGGCCAGAAAGGCGCCATAGGCGGGCGACAGGTCCATCAAACCCGACAGGGCGGCGGCGCCGAAGCACCAGGCCAGCGCCGTCAGCGGCCCCAGCTCCACCGAGCGGGCCAGCCGCTCGCTTATCGGCAGGCGCAGCTTGCGCTTCAACAGCAGCCAGAACAGCACCACCAGGAACACCACGCTGAACACCACCTTCATCAGGTCCAGCGGGACGATACCCTTGCGCTCCAGCCCGCCCAGGAACAGCATCATGGGCACCACGGCCATGTCCTGGGCGATCAGGATACCGATGATGGAACGGCCCACCGGCTTGTCCAGATCGCCTGAGCTTTCCAGCATCTTGATGACCACGGCGGTGGACGAGACCGCCACGGCGAAGCCCAGCACCATGGCCAGGCCGAAGCTCCAGCCCAGCACTTGGCGTAACAGCAGCGCCGTGCCCACCGAACCGGCGATCTGGATCACGGTGGCGAACACCGCCACCCGCCAGCCCTGGACGAAGCGGCGCAGGTCCAGCTCGATGCCGACCACGAACAACAGCATCAGCACGCCGAACTCGGCGAGCGTCCCGACGGCGTCCTCGTTGTCCACCAGCTTGAGCCCGCTGGGGCCCAGCACCACGCCGGCCAGGATGTAGCCGACGATGGCCGGCTGGCGCAGACGAGTCATCACCACGCCGCACAGCAATGCGGCGAGGGCAACCAGGGCGGCAGCGGTCAGTTCGGGGTGATGGACTTCCATGGCCTTCGGGTCTTAGCACGTCTCGCGCATTCGGTTTAGCCGCAAGTGGTGGCGAGAATGCGGCAGAGGAAGGCATGGTGGCGGAAATCGCAGGTTGCGCTAGGATGGAAGACGCGAAAGTCCAGGAGGGGGACCCATGCGAACCACCTTGTGCGCCCTATTGTGCGCATGGCTGACCATGGCCGGCGCCGCACGTGCCGCCGAGCTGAAAATGCTGACCTGGTCGTCCTACGTCTCACCGCAGCTGATCGAGCGGTTCGAGAAGGAAACCGGCGTCAAGGTCCGCATGGACACGGTCACCAACTATGCCGACCTGCTGAAGCCGCTGGAGACCGGGGCGTCGGGCTACGACATCGCCTTCCCCGCCGACTTCCAGGTGCGCCACCTGGTTGCCAAGGACCTGATCGAGAAAGTCCATGTGGACCGCCTGCCCAATTTCTGGAACATCGAGGACGTGTGGCGCTCGCGCTCCCTAGATCCACGCAACGAGTACACGGTGCCACACGTGTGGGGTACCACCGCTTTCGTGGTGGATACCGGCGCCTATAACGGCGATGCCGACACCATGAAGCTGCTGTTCGACCCGCCGCCCGAGGTCAAGGGCAAGATCCTGCTGCTGGAAGGCGGCTACGATATGGTCCAGTTGGCGCTGGTCTGGCTGAAGCTGCCGCGTTGTTCGACCAAACCTGAGCACATGGACCAAGTCGAAGCCCTGTTGCTGCCCATGCTGCGGCACTGTCCCCTGGCCAACATCGACACCATCATCGACTCGCTGGCGTCGGGTCATTACGTGCTCGGCGTGGCGTGGAACGGCGACGCCCTAAGGGCGCGCGAAAAGCGGCCGTCGCTCCGCTATTCCCACCCGCGCGAAGGCTCGCTGGTGTGGACCGACGTGCTGGTGGTGCCCAAGGGGGCACCCAACCGGGCCGACGCGCTGAAGTTCATGTCGTTCATGATGCGGCCCGAGATCGCCGCCATGGAGACCAACTACAACGGCTACGCCAACATGATTCGCGGCTCGGAACAATACCTGGACCGCCGTCTGGTCGATGCGCCCGAGATCATCGCGCCCATCTCTTCGTCGCTGGACTTCTTCACCT
>DATJKV010000251.1:0-6822 GCA_035491155.1 Magnetospirillum sp.
GTCTCGCGCAGCTGGCCCACGGTGATGGCATCACCGTCATCCAGAATTACGTCCGCAGGCATTTGCTCAAGCAGCGCCAGAACATTTCGAAACGACCGACTGGCCCCCTGGAGTTCGTCGCGCCGCCACAAGAACAGCCCCAAGTGATAATGAGGCAGAACGAAACGGCGGTCGAGATAAATGGCACGCCGGAGACTCGCCTGGCAGCCCTCCAAGTCGCCCAACTGCTCGGACACCAAGGCGCGATAGAAATGGGCGCGGGAATTCAGCGTGTTGGCGGCAATCAGTGCGTCGCAGGCGGCCAGCGCCTCGGCCCACCGCCCCTCGTCGGCAAGCTCGCGCACGCGGCCGATGGCCTCGGGCTCCTTCAGCGGCACGGGCGCCGGCTTGACCGGAACGGAGGCCACAGGCTTCTTCAGCGGCGGACGTGGCCGCGACAGCGTGGGCGCCGGCAGAATCGACCGCACCGCGGGCCGCGCCGCGGGTTGGTCCTTGGCTCGATCGTTGCGCTGGTAAAGCACCGCGCCCGGCGTGTTGACGGTGCGGAAGTCGCGGAACAGCTCGATATTGGGCTCGGCATGGCCCATCACCAGCCAGCCGCCGTCCACCAGCGTTTCATGGAAACAGGGGATCAGCTCCTCAACCGTTTCCCGGCTGAAATAGATCACCACGTTGCGGCAAATAATGATGTCGATCCCGACCAGATTGTCCAACAGCGACGGGAATCGGTTCTTGATCAGGTTGTGGTACTGGAAACCAACCAGGTTCTTGTATTCCGGCCGCAGCTGCCACTGCTTGCCCACCCGGGTAAAGCATTCGGCCCGCACGTCCTCGGGGGTGGCGCGGAAGGCCCATTCGTCGTAGCGGCCCTCGCGGGCACGGGCGAGGAATTTCTGGTTGATGTCGGTGCCAATGACGCTGACGTGCCAGCCGGCGATACGCGCGCCGAATTCCCGCTTGAGCAGGATGGCGATGGAATAGGGCTCGGGACCCGTGGCACAGCCGGCACTCCAGATGCGCAACGAGCGCGTCGCTTCGTTGCGCGCCAGCACGTCGGGCAGAATGATGTCGCGCAGGGCGTCGAACTGCTCCTTGTGGCGGAAGAAATAGGTTTCGCCGATGGTCAGTTCCGCCACCAGGGCGTCCATTTCGTCGCGACCCAGCACCGGATCGGCGATGGTCTCCAGGTAGCGCGCGCAAGACGGCTTGCCGCTTTCGCCCATGCGGGCGGCGATAATGCGGGCCAGGTCCTCATCCTTGTCGGCATAGAAGGCCATGCCGGTGGCTTCGATGACCAGCGCCTTCAGCCGAGGGAAGTACGGATCGGCAATCACGGCCGAAGGCGGCAGGAGGCTCACGTTTCGCTGTCCGCCAATTCGGCCAGCCGGTCCTGGGCACTTTGCTGGAACTGCTCCAGCCGCCGGCGCTCCTCCTCCATCAGCACCTTCTCCCACGAGATCAGGTGCACGTCGTCCCCAGCCCCATGCAGCTCGCCCACAAGGCAGCCCTGGAACGAGTTGCGGTCCTCGACGGGAAGCATCTGGAAGGCGGCCGCCGGGCGCACGCCGTCCACGTGCTCGACCAATAGGCCCATGGGCGCGCCCGGGCGCTTCATGATGAGGATAGAGGCGTCCAGCCCCAGCTTCCCGCGGGGCATGCCCAACAGGTCGTCCAGCCGCATCACCGGCACGGCGACGCCGCCAAGGTTCAACACGCCTTCGACGAAATTGGGCATACGCGGCGGCTGGGCCAGCCAGGCGTAGGGCACCACCTCGCGCACCACAGGCACGGGCACGCCGAAGTGCTCGCCGCCCAGGCGAAAAACCACTACCGAATGAAGATCGTCCCCGTCAGCGCCCACGCCCCGTTCCCCAAAATGTGGGAATATTTAACCAGAGGCGCGAAAATCCGGCAATCGGCCGATGACGGCAAATAGAGATTTCTACGACAACCCTATGGTTGAGGCGAGAAGGCGCACGCCTTCCACCCCCACCCCCACCAGGGTCACCGCCGCGGCGAGGATCACCAGCAGGAAGGCCACCAGGGACAGGCGGTTTTCGATGAAGAAATGGACCACGCCCAGGTGCAGCCGCTCCGCGATGGTACGGTCGCCATAAAGCATGCGGTCCAGCTGGTGCTTGCGCTGCTTCAGGCGGTCGCCGGTGGGGCGGTCCACCGTATCGGCGAGCCGCGCCTGCCAGGCAGCCAGACGACCGATAGCCTCCTCACGCGAGGGCGGCGGCGCCACGGGTGCCCCGGCCTTGGCGGCGATCTTCTGATGGCGGTCGAGGAACTCGCCGGTGAAGTCCAGGTGCGCCTGCGCCGCCGCCGACTTGGGCGCGTAAACGCAGACCGGCAGCCGCGCCGTAGCCGCCTCGATCACCATGGTGTCGCGCGGAATTTCGGCCCCATAGACGGTGCCGCCCAGTCGCGCGCGGATCAGCTCGCTGATCTTGCGGGCGGTCTTGTGGCGGTCGTGGATGGTGAACAAGACACCCTGCAGCAGCAGGTTCTTGTTCAGCCCCTCCTGCACGTACTTGATGGAGGGCAGCGTCCGCATCAGGCCGTCATTGGCATAGGGCGTGGCGGTCACCGGAATGATCACCGCGTGGGCCGAAGCCAGGGCGTTGATGGGCAGGATGCCCAGCGCCGGCGGACAATCGATGATGACGTAGTCGCAGTCCAATGCGGCGTGATTGATGATGTTGGTGAGTGTGCGCTGAGAGTCCTTCAGCTCCGACAGCTTGATCTCGATGCCGGCCAGGCTGTAGGTGGACGGCAACACACGCACGCCGTCGAAAATGGTGGGAAGCAGAACGTCCTGAAGCTCGGCCGAGCCGATGAACAGGTCGTAGATACCGTGTTTGACGTTGGGATCTATCCCCAAGCTCTTGGTGGAATCACCCTGGCTGTCCAGGTCGATAACCACCACGGACTTGCCGTAAGCCGCCAGGCAGACCGCCAGGTTGGTACTGGTCGTGGTCTTGGAGATGCCGCCCTTCTGATTAAATATGGCAACGATATACGGTTTCATGTCCGCTGATCGCCCATGTTGTTCGTCCACGGCTTCCTCATTAACCAGTTGTTCACATTTTCGGCAGTCGCCGAGCCTTCTGGTAAATTGAGGACAAATCAATACATCTGGACTGAAAGCAGCTTTCTCAGGTTTTCCACTTCCAGCTTAAGCATGGACGGCAGTTAAACGCAACCGTCCCTTCCCCACTACGTCCCAAATAAAACGAATGGTCGGGTGGTGACCCTGCTTTGATTGGCGAGGTTTGTACAGACACCCGAAGGTCGACCGCGAGGCGGGCACACAAACCCCGACGACTTCGATATGGGCCATTTCCGCCGCGCCCGCCATCGGGGGAACGGCATAGGCGGAAGTCTTGCCCCGAAACGGAGGCAGGGGTTCATAACGAAAAGGCGCCACCCGCATCGGCGGATGGCGCCTTGTTCCTCCCTGGACAAAGGATCAGGGATAGCAGCCGACCATGAACAGCTGGCCGTCATGGACCTTCACCCAGGTCTGCTTGGGCGCCAGCTTCTTGGTTTCGGGGTGGGTCCAGGTGTATTTGGCCCAGCCGCCGTTGGCGTTTTCCTTACCGGTCTTGATCATCTCCTGAATGATCATGACGCCATTGGTGTCCTTCAGCGACGGCAGCTGCGGATTGTCGATCAGCTTGGGATTGATGGCGTGCACCTTGAAGATGCCGTCCATGGTGCTGACGATGACGTACAGCTCGCCGTTCACCCACTCCTTGTTGTCCTTGTTCATGAAGTCTGCGAACGCCTTTTCCTTACCGACGCTCTTGTAGTGGGCGACAGCCTTGTCCACCAGCGACTGGGCGGTGCTGCATTCATCCGCATGGGCGGCACCGGTTTGCAGGGCCACGGCGATTACGGCGGAGGCCGCGAGTTTCCAGAAAGTCTTCACCTGTCTCCCTCCTCTTTTGCTCTTTGCCTTATTGCTTCACGCCGAGCGCAGGCGCGACACCAGGCCGTCCACCTGGGACTGCAGCCGGGCGAATTCGTTGACTAGGCCTTCGGTGGTGGCATGCACATTGGCCGCGGCGGTGCCGACCTCGTTGGCGACCCGGCGCACCTCGCCGATGCCCTGGCTCACCGTGCGGGTACCGTCGGCGGCACGGCTGACCGATTCGCTGATCTCGCCGGTGGCGCGGCCCTGCTCGGCCACCGCGCCAGCAATGGCCGACAGCGCCTGATTGACCCGCGAAATGGTGCCGACGATGCCATCGATGGCCTTCACGGCCTCGTCGGTGGCGACCTTCATGGCACTGATCTCGCTGGCGATCTCCTCCGTCGCGCGTGCGGTCTGGTTGGCGAGGTTCTTGACCTCGGCGGCGACCACGGCGAAGCCCTTGCCCGCCTCGCCGGCGCGCGCCGCCTCGATGGTGGCGTTGAGCGCCAGCAGGTTGGTCTGCGAGGCGATATCGTTGATCAGCCCCACCACCTCGCCGATCTTCATGGAGGCCTGGGTCAGGCCCTTCACCGTCTCGTCGGTGCGGGCGGCCTCGCTCACCGCCTCCTCCGCCACCTGGGAGGATTCGGAGACCTGACGATTGATTTCGCTGATGGAAGCAACCAGACGTTCCGCCGCCTGGGCCACGTTCTCCACATCGCCGTTGGCGGCCTCCGACGAGTGCGCCACCTGGACGGTCTGGCTGGAAGCGGTCTCGGCATTGCCCGCCAGCATCTCCGCCTGGCCGCGGATGGCGTCGGCGGCCGACGAGGCGGCGCCGACCGCCGTACGCACGGTCTGCTCGATCTCGGCGGCCAGTTCGGTCATGGCGTGGCGCTTGGCTTCCTCGGCCTTGCGCGCCAGCGCCTCCTGCTCGTCGGTCAGCGCCTTGACGCGAATGGCGTTATCCTTGAACACCTGTACGGCGCCGGCCATGGCGCCGATTTCGTCCTTGCGGCCGATGGCCGGCACCGGGGTGGAAAGGTCACCCTGAGCCAACCGCTCCATGGCGCGGGTCATGTTGCCCACCGCCGACGAAATGGCGCGGCCCAGCAGCACGGCGATGCCGACCAGCAGCACCAGCGCGCCGATGGTGATGGCGATGAACAGGGTGCGGGTTGAACCGGCGGCGGCACCGGCCTCGGCCTTGGATTCCTCCACCAGGCGGCCTTCCAGCACGATCATCTGCTGGGTTTCCTTCATCAGCGCCTGGAAATTGTCCTGGGCGGTCCACATGAAGGAGACGGCGGCGGTGAAGTCCAGCTTCTGCATGGACAGCACCTGCGAGGTGTTTTCCTTGTAAAGCGCCAGCGCCTGCTCGATGCGCTTGACCGCAGCCTCTTCCTCGGCGGTCAGGCTGTAGGCGGTGCGGTAGGCCCTGAGCTCCTCGCCGGCCTGCTTGACGGCGGCCTCGAAGGCGGCCTCGACCTTGCTCATCTGCTTCTCGTCCACGCCGGCGGCGTTCCAGGTCAGCAGACGATAGAGATCGGAATGGGCGGCCTGGATCACGCTAGCTAATTCAGCGGTCTTGACCGACTTGGCGAACGAAACCCCGGCGATCTCGTCCATGGCGCGCTGCTGGCTGGCCAAGCCCCGCATGCCGACCACGGCGACGATGACCATGCCAAGAATGGCAACCACCGGGATGACCGCGATCTTTGCCCCGATCTTCAGGTCTTCGAGAAAGCCCATACCGCCCCCCGCATTTGCAGCGCATTTGGGATTTTTATCACACCTGTTCCGGGAGCGCGAAAGCGTTTTACATATCCTGAAGAACGAGTTGGACACCTCTGTAAGTATTAATGCCAGAGATAAATAGGGCCGATACCCGAGGATATCGGCCCGATAATTTGAATATACAATCAATAAGGGAGCTAGACCTTGGCGGCAACCTTCGCCCGACGCAACGGCGGCGCCGGTTCGTCTGACACCCGCTCGGCCTCGACATGGGTAAGCTGGCGACCTTCCCGGTAGGCTTTGATCACCGCGTCAGCGGCCTCGTAACCCTCGGCCATGGAGCGGTCCAGATTGGAATAGGTCCAGTCGTAGCTGACGTTGTGGGCCACCGGGATATCGATGACCTTGACATGCGGATAGCGCTTGGCGACGTGGTGCTTGAACAGCTTGACGTCATCTTCGCTGGTGGTCGCGGCGAACAGCATCACTAGGTTGTTTAGCGCGTCGTACAGGTTCTCGGGCTTCCTGACCTGCTTGATGTCGAGGATGCGGCTGACCCACACCTCGTCCAGGTCGGGATGGTTCTTCATCAGGTCTTCGAAGTTCACCGTGTCGACGGTCGCGCCCTCGCAATAGGTCGTGCCGTCGATGACCACCGGCTCTTCGATGTAAGGCAGCGCCGAGCAGGCGCACAGGGTATGGCCGCTGATGCGGGGATACTTGGCATCATTCGCCGAGAACAGTTGCAGCCGGTCCTCGGTCAGGTTGTAGGCGTTGTGGTACAGCACCGGCTTGCCCGGCTTGTACAAGTTGTCGAACTTGATCCTGGCCAGCAGGGCGCTGTCCTTGTACCAGACGCGCGACAGGCCGCGGGTGTTGTTCTTGTAGATCAGGCTGGTCATGAACCGGCTCCACGGATTGACCGCCAGCACCTGATTCAGGATCAAGGTGTTGAAATTGGAATTGGTCCACTGCGTCGGATCGGTAGCGAAGCGCAGAATCTCTTCATAGGCCGCCAGGATGGCGTCCGGCACCACCAGGTTTTCATAGCTCTTGGGGTCGAGCGCGAAGGCGATGGAGTTCTGCACGCTGGACGCCCAATCGGGCGCGAACGCGGCGGCAATGGGAAATTTGTCGTAAAGATTGTCGGGGCGGAAGATACC
>DATJKV010000252.1:0-1674 GCA_035491155.1 Magnetospirillum sp.
CGGCGGGCAGGCTCGACAACCTCATCCCGGCTGTATCCGCGGGCGACCATGCGGGCGGCGAAATCTTGGAGTGCCTTGGCGAGGAAGGTGGGAGTCAGGAAGCCGATCCCGATGGCGCCGCCGATTTGCATCACCGCACCATTCAGGGCGGCGGCGGAGCCCGACCGCTCGGCCCCCGAGGTGGCCATCACCAGATCCGCCGCCGGGGTGACGGCACCCATCGTGCCCCCACCGATCAGCATCAGCGATATGGCGATCATGCCGTAACCGGTAGCCGGCGTCAGCATGGCCATCAGGGCGGCGCCGGCCGCCATGGCCACCATGCCCGACAGCATCACCATCCGTCGTCCATGGCGTTCGGCCATTCCGCCGGCCATCGGCGCCACCGCCATGGCGGCCAGCACCAAGGGCAGGATGTGGATGACCGCCGCGACCGGTCCGTACCCGTGCACACGCTGGAGGAAATAAAACAACGGCAACAAGGTGCCGTTCAGCACGATGGCAGCCAGAACCGCCGTCGTCAGGGCCACCAGCACCTCGCGCGACCGCAGCAAAGCGGGGTCCAGCAGAGGCACGGCGGCCCGCGAGGTCTCCCACCAGGCGAAGGTCCCAAGGCCGGCCAGCGCGCCCGCCAGCAGCCCCAGCGGAGCGGGCGCGAGCCATCCACCGCTGCCCGCCAGCACGAAGGACAGCACCAGCATGACCAAGCCGGCGATACACAGCAGCATACCGACGGGATCCCAGGGCGGTCGGCGCGGCTCGGCATGCTGGGGGCCGATCAGAAACGCGATGGCCACTCCACCCAGCAGCGCCAGGATGAACGGAGCGGCAAAGCCGACCCGCCAACCGCCCCATTGCACCAGGAAGCTGGCGGCCAGAGGACCGATGGCCACGCCGGCACCGCTGATGCCGAGAAACAGGCCAATGACGCGGGCGCGCATGTCCTTGGGGAAGGAAGCGATCGCCAGGGCGAGAGCGAGGGGCCCCACCATGGCGTTGCCGACGCCGTCGAGGATGCGGGCACCAACCAGCATCCCCGCCGAGCGGGCTGCGGCGGAAAGCAGCGCCGCCAGCGCCACCAGGGCGATGCCCAGCAGCATGATTCGGTTGCGCCCGAAGCGGTCGCCCACCCCGCCGCCGGCCAGGATCAACGCCCCCAGGCTGAGCTTTCCCGCCAACAGGATGAACTGCGCGGCCTCCCGCGAGGCCCCGATGTCGTGGGCCGCATTTGGCATAGCCAGGATAAGGACGCTGCCCGAGATCTCGTTGAGCAACCCCACCAGGATGCAGGCGGCCAGGAGAAGCCAGGACGACGATGGAATTACTCCCATGACGCCCCCCTATTCCCCCGGCTTCGGCTCGAGCATCCGCTTGCGCGGACGCTTGATCCAATCGCGGGCGCTCTGGAACACCACGTAGAGCGGCGGGATCAGGAAGATCCCGAATGCCGAAGCGGCGATCATGCCGCCGAACACCGCCGTGCCCACCGCCCGGCGGCTTGCCTGGGCGGCGCCCACGGCGATCACCAGGGGGACCAGGCCCATGATGAAGGCCAGCGACGTCATCATCACCGCCCGGAAGCGCAGGCGAGCGCCGGTGACCGCCGCATCGCGTACCGACATGCCGTGCACCCGGTTCTCCTCGGCGAATTCCACGATCAGGATGGCGTTCTTG
>DATJKV010000253.1:0-3458 GCA_035491155.1 Magnetospirillum sp.
CCACCTCGGCGAAATGCAGACCCTGCTGAGCCAAGCGAAGAGGTGCCGTGACATCCTTGCCCGCCTTAGCCGCCGCCGCGACCGCGACGCCTTGGTCGACGGTGAGACCGTGTCAGTCTCGACGTTGGTGGAAATGGCTGCCGCTCCCCATCGCTGCGAGCGGGTCATTTTGTCGCTGTCGGAATCCTGCGCCGCCACCGGGGCGGAGGCGCGCCGCGAGCCGCGGATCATTCGCAGCCCGGAAATCCTGCATGGGCTGGGCAACCTGATCCAGAACGCGGTGCAGTTCGCTGCCAGCCGGGTCGACGTCGTGACCGAGTGGGATGCCGACAGCCTGTCGGTGCATATACGAGACGACGGCGCGGGTTTCCCCGAGCGCCTGCTCGAGCATATGGGGGAGCCCTATGTCTCGACCCGCGACCACGACGGGCGACATTTGGGATTGGGCATCTTCATCGCCAACACCCTTCTGTCGCGCACCGGAGCGCGGTTGTGCTTCGCCAATGTTCCCGGCAGCGGTGCCGAGGTAAGCGTGCACTGGCACTTGAACGACCTGCTGGTCGCAACGGCCACGGATGTCGCCCATGCCTGAAGACCAAACTCTGGGAAGCGTGCTGCTGGTCGATGACGACGAACCATTCCGGCTCAGCCTGGCTCGTGCCTTGCGACGCCGCGAGATGACCGTCCACTGCGCCGCCACCATCGCCGAAGCGGTGTCCCTCGCCGCCACTCATCCTCTGGCCTATGCGGTGGTGGACCTGCGCCTGGGCGGCGAGAACGGCCTGGACCTGGTGCGCATCCTGCGCGAGATGATGCCCGACGTGCGCGTCGTCCTGCTGACGGGATACGGCAACATCGCCTCTGCGGTCACCGCCATCAAGGCGGGCGCGGTGGACTACCTGGCCAAGCCGGTGGACATCGATGGGCTTATGGCCGTTTTTCTGGGGCAGGAGGGGCTGCTGTCACCGCTGGATGCGGAGCCCATGACCCCTGAGCGGGTGCGCTGGGAACATATCCAGCGGGTCTACGTGGAATGCGGGCAGAATGTTTCCGAGACCGCCCGGCGCCTGCGCATGCACCGCCGGACGCTTCAACGCATCCTCAGCAAGCGCGCTCCGGTCTGACGACAGTCAGCCTGACTATAGAACATCCTCGTTCTGGCGGCAGAAATCGGCCAGCACGCCTAGGTCGGCCACCGAGACCCGGGTGCCGCTCATTTGCACGCCATACTGCTGCAGGGCGGCGAAGGCACGCGACAAGGTCTCGGGCCGGATGCCGATGCGCGCCGAGATGACGCCCTTGCTGTGGGGCAGCCAAAGGATGGCCGTTCCCTCGCGCTTGGGGGTGAGCGACAGCAGGTAGAGCGCCAGGCGCTGATTAGTGGATTTCAGCTTCAGCGCCTTCACCTCGCGAACCAGCATGCGGTAATGCGATGACACCGATGTCAGCATCGCCAAAGCCAGATCCGGGATGGAGCGCAGGTCGCGTCGCAGCCGTTCGGCCGGCAGCAGCATGACGCGCGACTGCGACAGGGCGCGCGCCTCCATGAGGTAGGGCAGGTTGGTCAGAACCGCCGCCGCGATGAAGACGTCACCGCACTTCATGATCTCCATGACGGTCTCGTTGCCGTCGCTGCCGACACCGTAAAGGCAGACCTGGCCGTCCATGACGACGTGAAGGTAATGGGGGGCTTCGCCCTGGTGGAACAGCGTTTCGCCAACGTCGTACCGGATGACCATCGCCTCGGCCAACACGGCGCCGAGCAGGTTGGCGGGGAGTTGGGTCAGCAGCGGCACTTGCCGCATCCAGGACAGGTCATCCGTGTGGATGGCCCGGGGGGGATAGGCGGCCCCGTCATGAACGAGATGGGAAAACGTCTGCATGCACGCCTCCGGTCGAATGGAGCGCTATGGATTTCCGACTAAGAATTGATCTCTTTTCGCTCGGCCAGCGTCAACACGTGCCGCGTGTTAATTCTGACTTTGTTCCCGCGTCAAGATGTCGCAGCCCCCGGTTCGATCAAGAACATCGCGGTGACAAGCCGATACCCTCACTTGGATTTCAGCGGGTTTCCCGCAGCCAAGGGAAGGGTCGGTAGTTATGCACGATCTATCGAATGTCACGAAAGGCGAGCAGCGCCTGGCCCTATGGGCAAGTACGCTGGCCTTCACCGTCTGCTTCGCGGTGTGGACCATCTTCAGCATCCTTGGCGTGCAGATCAAAAAAGACCTTGGCTTGAATGACACCGAGTTCGGCCTGCTGATCGCCACGCCGATCCTCACCGGTTCGCTGGTGCGCTTGGCGCTCGGCATCTGGACCGACCAATATGGCGGCCGCGTCGTGTTCTCGGCGGTGATGATGGTGTCGGCGGTCGCCACTTGGCTGGTGACCACCGCGTCCACCTATGAGGGTTTCCTGCTGGCGGCGCTGGGCGTGGGCATTTCAGGCGGCGGCTTCGCCGTCGGCATCGCCTATGTGTCGCGCTGGTACCCCAAGGGCCGGCAGGGCACCGCGCTCGGCATCTTTGGCATGGGCAATGTCGGCGCGGCGGTGACCAAATTCATCGCCCCCTGGGTCATGGTCGCCATGGGCTGGCAGATGGTGGCCAACATCTGGGCCGTCGCCATCTTCGCCAGCGGCATCCTGTTCTACATCTGCTGCAAGGACGACCCGGTGGTGCGCAACCGCCGCGCCGGCGGTGAAAGGCCGGACAGCATTGCCTCCATGTTGGCGCCGCTGCGCGAGGTCCGGGTGTGGCGCTTCTCGCTCTATTATTTCTTCGTCTTCGGCGGTTTCGTGGCGCTGGCCCTGTGGCTGCCGCGCTACTACATGGGGGCCTACGGCCTGGACGTGAAGACGGCCGGCATGCTGGGGGCCGCCTATTCCATCCCCGCCAGCATTTTCCGCGCCGTCGGCGGTGTGATGTCCGACAAGTGGGGCGCCCGCCGGATCATGTACTGGACCTTCGGCGTCGGCATCCTCTGCCTGTTCATCCTGTCCTATCCCAACACCGACTACGTCATCCACGGCATCAAGGGCGACATCGCCTTCAACACGTCGCTGAGCTTTACCGCCTTCACGGTGGTGGCCTTCGTGTTGGGCTTCTTCATGTCGCTGGGTAAGGCGGCGGTCTACAAGCACATCCCGGTCTACTACCCCTACCACGTCGGTTCGGTGGGCGGCGTGGTCGGCCTGATTGGCGGCCTCGGCGGCTTCGTGCTGCCCATCGCCTTCGGCGCCCTCAACGACCTGACCGGTGTGTGGACCAGCTGCTTCATGCTGCTGTTCCTGGTGGTCTCGGCCTCGCTGCTGTGGATGCACTACGCGGTGCGCCGCATGGAACGCGATGCCCTGCGCCACATGGGCATGGGTGGCGGTCCCGCTTTGCCGGTGGGCGACGGGTGCGACGAGATCGCCCCGGCCAACTGACGCGGTCCTTTCCCGATTTTTCCAACAAC
>DATJKV010000254.1:0-4189 GCA_035491155.1 Magnetospirillum sp.
TCTGGGTCGCCATGTCGGCCAGCTTGAACGAGATGGCCTGGTGCTCGATCAGGGGCTGACCGAAGGTGACGCGGTCACGGGCGTAATCGCGGGCGGCTTCCATGGCGGCGCGGGCCATGCCGACGCATTGCGAGGCGATGCCGATGCGGCCGCCTTCCAGGCCCGACAGGGCGATCTTGTAGCCCTGGCCTTCCTCACCCAGGCGAAGGCTGGCCGGCAGGCGCATGTCCTCGAACACCACCTGGGCGGTGTCCGAGGCGTGCTGGCCTAGCTTTTCCTCGATGCGGGCGACGGTATAGCCCGGCGTGTTGGTCGGCACGATGAAGGCGGTGATGCCCTTCTTGCCTGCGGACGGGTCGGTAACGGCGAAGGCGATCAGCACGTCGGCCGACTTGCCCGAGGTGACGAACTGCTTGGTGCCGTTCAGCACGTAGTGGTCGCCGTCCTTCACGGCCCGCACCTTCAACGCCGAGGCGTCCGAGCCGGCGTGCGGTTCGGTCAGGGCGAAGCCCCCCAGCCATTCGCCGCTCGTCATCTTGGGCAGGAAGAACTTCTTCTGCTCTTCGGTGCCGTACTTGAAGATGGGCATGCAGGCGACCGAGTTGTGCACGCTCATCACCGTGGACAGGGCACCGCAGCCGGCGGCGACCTCTTCCAGCGCCATGGCGTAGGCGACATAGCCGGTATCGCAGCCGCCCAGCTCCTCTGGCATCAGCATGCCGAGGAAGCCCAACTCGCCCATCTCGGTCAGGATTTCACGCGGGAAGTAGGCATCGCGGTCCCACTTCTCGGCGCTGGGGAGCAGCCGGTCGCGGGCGAAGGCCCGCGCGGTGTCCCGGATCAGGCTCTGCTCTTCGGTGGCGATCATTTACAGCAGCTCCAGCGCCATGGCGGTGGCCTCGCCGCCGCCGATGCACAGGGATGCGACGCCGCGCTTGAGGCCGTACTTGCGCAGGGCGGCCAGCAGGGTCACCACGATGCGGGCGCCTGAGGCGCCGATGGGATGGCCCAGTGCGCAGGCGCCGCCGTGGACGTTCACCTTGGCCTCGTCCAGCTCCAAATCCTTGATGGCGGCCATGGCGACCACGGCGAAAGCCTCGTTGATCTCGTAGAGGTCAACTTGGTCCTTGCTCCAGCCGGTCTTGGCCAGCACCTTCTGCACCGCGCCGATGGGGGCGGTGGCGAACAGGTTGGGCTGGTGGGCGTGGGTGGAATGGCCGCGGATGGCGGCCAGCGGGGTAAGGTCCAGCTTCTCGGCCTTGGACAGCCGCATCAGGGTCAGCGCGGCGGCGCCGTCCGAGATGGAGGACGAATTGGCCGGAGTCACCGTGCCGCCCTCGCGGAAGGCCGGCTTCAGGGTGGGGATCTTGTCCAGGTTGGCCTTGGGCGGCTGCTCGTCCGAATCCACCACGCGCTCGGCCTTGCCGGCCTTGACGGAGACCGGGGCGATCTCGGACTTGAACCAGCCCTCGGCAATGGCCTTCTGGGCGCGGGTCAGCGAGGTGATGGCCCAGCGGTCCTGCTCCTCGCGGGTGAAGCCATATCCTTGCGCGCAATCCTCGGCGAAGGTGCCCATCAGGCGGCCCTTGTCGTAGGCGTCCTCCAGGCCGTCCAGGAACATGTGGTCCATGATCTTGCCGTGGCCCAGGCGGAAGCCGGCGCGGGCCTTTTCCAGCAGGTAGGGGGCGTTGGTCATGCTCTCCATGCCGCCCGCCACCATGATGTCGGCGGTGCCGGCCAGGATCAGGTCGTGGGCCAGCATGGCGGCCTTCATGCCCGAGCCGCACATCTTGTTGACGGTGGTGCAGCCGGCCGACAGCGGCAGGCCGGCGCCCAAGGACGCCTGGCGGGCGGGCGCCTGGCCCTGGCCGGCGGGCAGCACGCAGCCCATGATGACTTCCTCGACCTGCTCGGGCGAGATGCCGGAGCGCTCGACGGCGGCCTTGATGGCGGCGCTGCCCAGCTTGGGCGCGGCCACGTCCTTGAAGTCGCCCTGAAGGCCGCCCATGGCGGTACGCGCGGCGCCGACGATGACGATGGGGTCGTGATTGCTCATGAAAGGGGACTCCCTACTTGGCGGCCATGCGGACGGCGCCGTCGAGGCGGATGACCTCGCCGTTCAGCATGGTGTTGTCGAGGATGGCCTGGCACATGTGCGCGAACTCGGCCGGGTCGCCCAGGCGGGGCGGGAAGGGGACCAGCTTGCCCAAGGAATCCTGCACTTCCTGCGGCATGGCCTGGACCATGGGGGTGGCGAAGATGCCGGGCGCGATGGTCATGACGCGGATGCCGAAGCGCGCCAGTTCGCGGGCGATGGGAAGCGTCATGCCAATGACGCCGCCTTTGGACGCGGCATAGGCGGCCTGGCCGATCTGGCCGTCCATGGCGGCGATGGAGGCGGTGTTGATGATGACGCCGCGTTCGCCCTTGTCGTTGGGCTCGCCCTTGCTCATGGCGGTGGCGGCCAGGCGCACCATGTTGAAGGTGCCCACCAGGTTGATGGTCACCGTGCGGCTGAAGGTGGCCAGCGCATGGGGGGCGTCGCGGCCCACCACCTTCTCGCCGGGGCAGACGCCCGCACAGTTGATCAGGCCGTTCAGCTTGCCGAAGGTCTGCAGGGTGAATTCGATTGCGGCGATGGCGCTGGCCTCGTCGGCCACGTCGGTCTTGGCGAAGCGGGCATTGGAGCCAAGCTCGGCGGCCTTGGCCACGCCGGCCGTTTCGTTCACGTCGGCCAGCACCACCATGCCGCCGTTGTCGACGATCATCTTGGCCGCCGCCGCGCCGAGCCCTGAGCCGCCGCCGGTGACGATGAAGACGTTGTCCTTGATGCGCATCGCGTGTGCTCTCCAGTAAGCGCTATTTGGCCGGAAGGGTATCGCGTGGCCCGGAAAGCGGTCGATGTCGCGAGCGCTCAACTTCGCTGACAGATTTTGCCGGTTGCGGTAGGATCGACCTCACCAGGAAAAACGCGCCCGTTAATCAAAGAGGCGCGCATCAGGACGGGCATGGAAAAGGGCACCATTTCCATCGTGTTCGTCGAGGCGGTCCTGCAGGGCTTGCGGGACAAGGGCTTCGACGCCGACGAACTGTTGGCGCAGATCGGGCTTTCGCAAAGCCTGCTGGCGCTGCCGCACGCTCGTGTCTCGTCGGATGCCTACACCATGCTGCTGCGCCTGATCGCCCAGGTGCTGGACGACGAGTTCTTCGGCCAGGATTCCCGGCGCATGAAGGTGGGCAGCTTCGCCATGCTGTGCCACAGCGTCATCCACTGCCGCACCCTGGACAAGGCGTTCAAGCGCGCGCTGCGGTTCTTCGCCCTGATGCTGGACGACATCCGCGGCAGCCTGTCGTGCCAGGACGGCCTGGCGGTGCTGACGATCACCGAGAACCGTCCGTGTCGCGAATTTGCCCACGAGACGCTGTTGATGTTCATCCACCGCCTGGCGTGCTGGCTGGTGAACCGGCGCATTCCCATCCAGTGGGCGGCGTTCCGCTATGCCGGCACGCCTCAGGTGGCTGCGGAATATCAACTGATGTTCAGTTCGGATCTGCGCTTCGACCAGCCGCAGACCCAGATCGCCTTTGACCCCAAGTACCTGCACCTGCCGGTGGTGCGGACCGCCGACAAGCTGAAGGATTTCCTGGCGGTGGCGCCCGAGAACCTGCTGGTCCAGTACAAGGACAGCAACTCGCTGGCGGCCGAGATCCAGCGCCGCCTGCGCGAGGTGTTGCCCAGCGACTGGCCCGGCTTCGACGAGATCGCCGACGACATGGGAACGTCGGCCTCGACGCTGCGCCGCCGCATGGAGGCCGAGGGGCAATCCTACCAGGCCATCAAGGACCACCTGCGCCGCGACATGGCGATCACGCTGCTGTCCGATTCGGCCATGAGCGTCATGGACATTGCCGCCGAGCTGGGCTTCGCCGAGACCAGCGCCTTCCACCGCGCCTTCAAGAAATGGACCGGCGCCAATCCGGGCGAGTACCGGCGGACGAACTGCGCCCCGGCGCGGGTGGGGCACTAGAAATCCCCTCTCCCGTCCGACGGGAGAGGGTGGCCCGCAGGGCCGGGTGAGGGAGCCAAGAACTCCCGAGTCTCCGGCTCCCTCACCCTCCCATCTTCGATGGGCCCCTCCCTCTCCCATGGGATGGGAGAGGGCTTTAATGATCAATCCGCATCCCAGTT
>DATJKV010000255.1:0-1884 GCA_035491155.1 Magnetospirillum sp.
AGTTCCGCGCGCAGGGCCGCGAATTCCTCGCCCGATTGGATGGCGTTGCCGGCGCTCACCTGTCCCCCCTCAAAGAACTCCCATAAGTGTCCACAGATATGCGCGGAAATCAATCGCTTAAGGACACTTCCACGACCTCCACCCATACGTTCGCAAAGCATTCAGTCGAAGGATTAGGTCTCGGCGACCTGTTGGTGGCTTGCGCCCAAGGAACCGGTCCCGCTGCTTCACCCTGGGGCGCGAGGAGTTCGAGACTTTCCTCTGCCGGGACAATCCCATAGGCTGGCGCCCTGGCGCACGATGGGAACTAATGAAAGTGACATTGAAGTCGAAGCTCGAAGGATTGCAGGCCTGCCGCGGCATCGCTGCCCTGCTTGTGCTGCTTTATCACGACGCACTTTCCTACCACCCCATCTCCGCAGGGCTTTACGACTTTGCCACTCAAGTGCGGCTGACCGGGCCGACGCCCTTCGATTTCGGCCATGCCGGCGTCGATTTTTTCTTCGTCCTCAGCGGGTTCATCATCCTTTGGGTACACCAGGGCGACATTGGCCGGCGCGAGCGAATCGCGCCGTACGCCAGGCGCCGCTTCATGCGCGTCTATCCGACTTATTGGCTGGTGCTGGCAATGTTGCTTGGCGTCTATGCCGTGCGCCCCGACATGGGTGGCCAGCACGCCCACGACCTGGCGGTCATCGTGAAATCTTTTTTCCTGTGGCCGCAGCCCCCCTACCCCATCGTCACCGCCACCTGGACGCTGTCACACGAGCTGTTGTTCTACGTCCTGTTCGCCATAATCCTGTTCCATCCCCGACTGGGCGCCGCCGTTTTCCTCGCTTGGCTGGGGCTGATCGCCTGGGTGAACATTACCGAACCGGCCAACTTCCCGCTCGCCTTTCTCGGCAGGCAGCAGAACCTTGAATTCTTCATGGGCATGGCGGTGGCCTGGATTGTGCGCCATCGATCGGTTCCGCTGCCCTGGTGCTTTGCTGTCGCAGGCGCGGGCCTGTTCATCGCTTGCGGCCTGACCGAAGCGTATACCAGTCTTCCGGTGGGGCGCTTCGAAGCGCTGGGCTACGGCGCCACCAGCGCGCTGCTCGTGCTGGGGGTCGTCGGGCTTGAACAAGCGGGCCGTTTGCGGGTGGCGCCCATCCTGTCGATATTGGGCGACGCCAGCTATTCCATCTACCTCACCCATATGGCCCTGCTGGCCGTGCTCGCCCGCACGTTCCGCGCGCTCGCCCTACCCGAGCCGCTGGCCGGCTGGCCGGCCTTCGTGCTGATGGCGGTGCTTGCCACTTCGGGCGGCGTCCTGTTTCACCTGATGGTCGAGCGCCCGATCCTACGTTGGCAGAAACCGTCCGCCCGCCGCAGGCCGTTGGCCAGTAACGCGCCCTAGGCTAGAACCGCCAATCAGCGCCCCCACGTGCCGAACGGCACCACCTTGTTGTCCACGTCGTGGCCGATGTCGGCGCGGCCCAGCCACGGGATGCCGGAGCGTTCGCACCAGTGGCGCACCACCTGCTCCTCGGTCATGCCGAAATCCGGGTCATTGGGCGTGATGTCCGAGCAGCGCCCCAGGCAGATGCCCTCGACCCGGCGCAAGGCGGGGGTGCTGGTGATCTGGCCCAGCGCCCGGTCGATGCGATACATGGCCTCGGACACCTCCTCCAGCATCAGCACGTGGCCGGCGAGATCGGGCAGGTAGGGCGTGCCGATCAGGTGCGACAGGATGGTGATGTTGAAGGCGGCTGTGGGAGCGGCAGCGACGGAAGGCTCCAGCGCGCCCTTGTCTCCCTTCGTCAGGAAGGCCAGTGCCCGCGCCACCGCCACTTCGCCGCCGGCACGGTTGAGGTCGGCCGGCATCGGGCCGTGAGCCACCTT
>DATJKV010000256.1:0-4415 GCA_035491155.1 Magnetospirillum sp.
GGATGCCCGCCGGCCCCTTGGTCAGGCGCACCTTGGCCAACTGGCCGAGCGGGATGGAGGTGCCGTCGGCCGTGTTGACCAGCACCCGGCTGGCGATGGCCTGCGGGTCCGAGCGGAATTCGCGCGGATAGCGCACGTTAACGCTGAACCGCTCGCGTCCCTCCACCGTGGTGGTCACCGATTCGCCGCCGAGCGCGGTGAGGATAACCTCCTGCAGATCGTCAATGGTCAGGCCGTAGCGGGCCAACTGGGTACGGTCGGGCTGGATGTCGAGATAATAGCCGCCGCCGATGCGCTCGGCATAGGCCGAGGTGGTGCCGGGCACCGCCTTGACCACCGCCTCGATCTGGCGGGCGAGCTTTTCCATCTCGTCCAAATCCTTGCCGAACACCTTGATGCCGATGGGGGTGCGGATGCCGGTGGACAGCATGTCGATGCGGGCGCGCAAGGGCATGGTCCAGGCGTTGGACACGCCGGGCATCTGCAATGCCTTGTCCATTTCGGCGATCAGCTTCTCGGTGGTCATCCCCGGCCGCCACTCGCTTTCGGGCTTCAGGTTGATCACCGTCTCGAACATCTCGGTCGGCGCCGGGTCGGTGGCGGTGGCGGCGCGGCCCGCCTTGCCAAACACCGAGTCCACCTCGGGGAAGCTTTTGATGATGCGGTCCTGCAACTGCAGCAGCTCGGACGCCTTGGTGATGGACAGGCCCGGCAGCGTGGTCGGCATGTAGAGGATGGTGCCCTCGTTGAGCGAGGGCATGAATTCCGAGCCGATACGGGTCAGCGGCCAGACAGAAGCCATCAGGGCCACCAGCGCCACGGCGATGGTCAGCAGCTTGGCCTTGAGCACGCCGCGAATGGCCGGGCGGTAGATCCAGATCAGGAAGCGGTTGATGGGGTTCTTCTGCTCGGGGAGGATGCGCCCCCTGATGAACAGCATCATCAGCACGGGGACCAAGGTCACCGACAGGAACGCCGCGCCCGCCATGGAGAAGGTCTTGGTGAAGGCCAGCGGCTTGAACAGGCGGCCTTCCTGCGCCTCCAGGGTGAAGACGGGCAAGAACGACACGGTGATGATGAGCAAGCCGAAGAACAGCGACGGCCCCACCTCGATCGCGGCGTCGATCAGCGCCTGCGCCCGGCTGTCGCCTGGTTTCATCCGTTCCAGGTGCTTGTGGGCGTTCTCGATCATCACGATGGCGGCGTCCACCATGGCGCCCACGGCGATGGCGATGCCGCCCAAGCTCATGATGTTCGAGGTCATGCCCAGCCAATCCATGACGATCATGGCGATCAGCACGCCGACGGGAAGCATGACGATGGCGACCAGGGCCGAGCGGACGTGCAGCAGGAAGATGATGCACACCGCGGCGACGATGATGCTTTCCTCGACGAGCGTATGCTTGAGCGTCTCGACGGCGCGCAGGATGAGGTCGGAACGGTCGTAGACCGACTGGATGGAGACGCCCTCGGGCAGGCCCGCCGAGACCTCGGCAATCTTCTCCTTGGCCCGTTCGATAACCGCCAGGGCGTTCTGGCCGAAGCGCTGGACGATGATGCCGCTGACCGCCTCGCCTTCGCCGTTGATCTCGCCCAGGCCCCGCCGCTCGTCCGGTCCCAGTTCCACGCGGGCGACGTCGCTTAAGCGCACCGGCGTGCCGGCCTGGACCTTAAGGACGATCTGCTCGATGTCGGGAACGCCCTTCAGATAGCCGCGGCCGCGCACCACGAATTCGGTCTCGGCCATCTCGACCACGCGGCCGCCAACGTCGATGTTGCTCTTACGGATGGCCTCGGTGACCTTGGCCAGTGGAATGCCATAGGCCTGAAGCCGTTGCGGGTCGACCACCACCTGATACTGCTGGACGAAGCCGCCGATGCTGGCCACCTCGGCCACGCCCTCGGCTTTCGCCAGCTGATAGCGCAGGTACCAGTCCTGGATGGTGCGCAACTCGGCCAGCGTCCGGTCTTTGGCCTGGACCACGTACTGGTAGACCCAGCCAACGCCGGTGGCGTCGGGGCCCAAGGACGGCGTCACCCCCGGCGGCATGCGCTTGGCGGCGAAGTTCAGGTATTCGAGCACGCGCGAGCGTGCCCAGTAGATGTCGGTGCCGTCCTCGAAGATGATGTAGACGAAGCTGACGCCGAAGAACGAGAAGCCGCGCACCAGCTTGGACTTCGGCACGCTCAGCATGGCGGTGGTCAGCGGATAGGTGACCTGGTCCTCGACCACCTGCGGCGCCTGGCCGGGATACTCGGTGTAGAGGATGACCTGGACGTCGGAGAGATCAGGCAGCGCGTCCAGCGGCAGACGCTTCACCGACAGAACGCCCGCGCCGATGATGAACACGGTCGCCAGCAGCACCAGGAAGACGTTCCTGGTCGACCAGCGGATAAGAGCGGCAATCATCTGTGCTCTCCCGCCGTCAATGGTTATGGAAGCCCTGGAGGGCCGCCTTGAGATTGCTTTCGGCGTCGATCAGGAAGTTGGCGCGGACGACGACCTTCTCGCCTTCCTTCAGCCCATCCATAACCTCGACGTAGCCGTCGGCGCGGGTGCCCGCCTTGATCTCGCGCGGCTCGTACAGGCCCTCACCACGCTCGACCAGCACCGCCTGGCGGGCGCCGGTGTCCAGCACCGCCGAGTCGGGAACCGCCACCACCGGGCCCTTGGCCACCGGCGCGGCCAACTGGACGGTGCCATAGAGCGACGGGCGCAGATGGCCTTCGTGGTTGGGCAGTTCGATGCGCACCTTGGCGGTGCGGGTTTCCGGCGTCACCGTCGGATAGACGAAGGTGACCTTACCGGTGAAAGTCATGCCCGGCAGCGCATTAAAGCTGACCTCCGCCTTCTGGCCCACATCCACCTGGGCCAGATCCTGCTCGAAGACATCGGCGATGACCCAGACATTGGTCAGGTCCGCTATCTGGAAGAGTGGCTCGCCGGGCATGAAGCGCATGCCTTGGATTGCCTTCTTCTCCAGCACGACACCCGACACCGGCGAGGCCAGCGGCAGCGTTCGGCTTGGCTGACCGCCGCTGCGCAGGCGCTCGATCTGTCCGGCGCCGATGTCCCAGTTGCGCAGGCGCGACAGGGCGCCTTCGGCCAGCGAGCGGGCGGAGTCACGGGCCTCGGGACTGGCGTTCTCCAGGCTGCGGGCGCCTTGCAGGGCGACCACGTATTCCTGCTGGGCCAGCACCAGATCAGGGCTGTAGATCTCCATCAGACTCTGGCCGCGTGCAACCTTCTGGCCGGTCTGGTTGACGTTCAGGCGCTCGATGTAGCCCTCGAACTTGGGCGAGACGACGTGAAGCTGGCGCTCGTCCACCTGGACGGTGCCGACGGCACGGATGGGGCGGGTGAGTTGGCGCAGCACGGCGGGTTCGGTGCGCACGCCCAGCTTCTGCACCTTGTCGATGCCGACCTTGAGCGTGCTGCCGCCATCCTCGTCGCCCTCGTAGACAGGCACGTAATCCATGCCCATAGGGTCCTTCTTCGGCACCGGCGAGGTGTCGGGCAGACCCATGGGGTTGCGGTAATAGAGGATTTTGCCGCTCTTGGGCTTGGGCGGCGGCGCGGGCTCCGGCTCGGGATCGGCGTAGACCGGGGTGTACTCGCGTCCCTGCGCGTCCTTCTTGGGCACCGGGGAGTAATCGGCCGAGCCGTCGGGCGCCTGGTAATAGAGGATGGCGCGCTCGGCCGCGACCTGGGCGGCCGCATGCGCCGCCGCCTCATGTCCGGCATGGGCGCCGGTGGCGGGAGCGCTGGCGGGCGCCATCTGCGGGGGAGCCGACTGACGGCCGAGCCAGAAGCCGCCGCCCAGGGCGGCGATGACGGCCGCGCCGGCGACCAGGGTTCCCGCGCGCGTCACAGCTCACCTCCCATCAGCTTTTCAAGTTCGGCCAGGCGGATTTGCTGGTCGAACCGTACCTTGATCAGCTCGATGTTCGACTTCCACAGCTGCTGCTCGGCGGTCAGCACGTCGACAAACTCCGTGCGTCCGAGCTCGTAGCCCTTGGCGGCGGCCTGGAAGCCGATCTCGGCCTGCGGCACTTGGCTTTCGCGCAGCACGGTCTCCACATCGCGGGCATTCTTCAACGAGATCCAGGCATCGGCCACCTCGTTGCCCAGTTCATCGGCGCGTGCCTCCCGACGCATGCGGGCGGCGGCGGCCATGGCTTTGGACTCGCCGATTTCGGAATTGCGCAGCCCCCATTGCAGCGGCACGCTGGAAGTCAGCATGAATTCATAGCTGTCCAGTTCGCCCTGGCGGCGGACGGCGCCGACGCCGACTTCCACATCCGGATACCAGTTGCGTTCGGCCAGGCTCACGCCCTTGTCGGCCCCTTCAATGGTCGCCTGTTGCGCCAGGATGTCAGGGTTGGCACTTTGCGCCCGTCCAATCAGCGCATCC
>DATJKV010000257.1:0-11120 GCA_035491155.1 Magnetospirillum sp.
TTACCAGCCGGTTCAACTGGGTCAGCATCTCAGCCGGGTCGTCATGGCCGTGATGGTGCAGGATGCGGCTGAAGCTGGACGCCACCACCGCGGTCATGAACGCGCCGGGCACGCCGTGACCGGTGCAGTCCATCACCGCGATGACGCCCTTGGAGCCGAAGGCACCGGCCCAATAATAATCGCCGCCCACGATGTCCAGCGGCTGCCAGCCCACCGCCAGTTCGTCCACCAGCCCGGCCAGCGCGCCCTGGTCGGGCAGCAAGGCGTTTTGGATGCGGCTGGCGTAGCGGATGCCGTCATTGATGTAGCGGCTGGCCTTTTCCAGCTCGGAATTGGCCACGTTCAGCTGGGCCAGCGCACGCTCGACGCCTTCCTTCTCGCGGGCCAGCTCATTGGTGCGTTCGGCAACGCGGCGTTCCAGATCGCGGGCCAGCGCCGCCAGTTCCGCCTCGGCCTTGTCGCGGCCGTCCAGGCCATCTTGCGATTCGGTCAGCAGCGAGTTCATGGCGCCCACCAGCAGGCCCAACTCGTCCCGCTCGTGCCGAGGCGGCAGGTCGATGGGCTCGGCGCCCGGCCGCGCCGGGTCCACCTTGGCGATGGCGGCGGTGATCTTCAGCAGCGGCTTGGTGATCATGGCGTAGAACACCGCCACCACCAGCACGCACAGCAGGACCGAGCGCAGGGCGCCGGTGACCATGGATTGGAGGACGCGGTCGAGCCAGGTGTTCATCAGCCGGCCGGGGTCGAGCCGCAGGTCCAGCGATCCCACCGAGGACACGCTGCCATCGGGCGAGCGCGTCTCCAGGGCCAGGGTGTAGTGCACGATGTCGCCGAACAGCTGTTCGGCCAGGCCGGGCAATGGGGTGGACACCGGCGCGCGATGGGCCGAGGCCAGCCTGCCGCCGTAATTATCGGTCAGCGCCACCTCGGAAACCGCCTTGTCCTCGGCCAAGCCGTGCGCCACCTCGCCGGCCAGTTCGGACGACAGCTGGTAGGCCGCCTCCACGGCCAGGCCACGCACCAGCTGCAGGTTCGATCCGTAATTGTGCCGAATCTGGTCGTGCATGGCGCGGTAGTCGGACAGCAGATCGTAGGCCGACGAGAACAGCCCCACGGCCAGGGCGATGGCCAGGGTGGCGAAGGCCTGCTTGAACGACAGACCGTTCAGCATCCGCACCTGCGTGGGACCGCTCGGGCGCTGAGGGGCAACCGGAATGCGGGGCTGATGCACGGCCTGGGGGTTCCTTGGCTTGCGGCTACGGCCCCGGCAGGGGCGGAAAACGGCCCATTGTGCGAAGTTTGGCAGAGTCCGTCCAGCCCCTCGGCGCGGTCCGAACCAAAATGTCTGTGCGTAAAATCCCTAGCTTAATCGCGGTTGAAGCTTCTGCGGGAAAGGTTTACCTCAAAAGGAGTAATCTCCTTTTTTGAAGGGATATTCATGGAGCCTGGTGACAACGTCATCGACCTCGCCAAGGAGCGCCGCCGCCGTGGCCCGCGCTTCGATGGCGGGCTCATGGACATCCTTGAGGTCAGCCGCGATTTGGTTTGCCTTTGCCGTGCCGGCAACATCACCGCCATCAACGGCGCCGGCGCCCGCATGCTGGGCGCCGCCACCACCGACGAACTGGTCGGCCGGCGCATGGCCGAGTTCCTGGTGCCCGAATACGGCAGCATGCTGGAACTGTTCCTGTCCGGCCTGGCCAGTGAGGACAAGGCGGTACCCACCCGCATCCGGGCCTTGGACAAGACGGTGAAGGCTGTGGAGATGCAAACCTTCCGCGCCCGTGAAATCGCCACCGACGCCACCGTGGTGGTGTGCCGCGAGGTTACCGGCGAGGCTCCGGCCGCCGTCGAACTGCACGATGCCGACGTCTGCTTCCGCCTGTTCGCCGACAACGCGGTGAACCCGGTATTCCGCGTCCAGCAGGGCGTGGTGCGTTATGTCAACCGCGCCGCAGTGGCCCTGCTGGGTGCCGCCGGACCTGAACAATTGCTGGGCCGGCCATTGGGCGAGCTGCTGGATGGTCCCTCCCGCGCCACGGTGGAGGATGACTCTTTGCGCGCCCAGGCCGATGGCGGGCGGCCACTGCCGCTGACCATGCTGGCGCTGGACGGCGGCGCGGTGGGTGTGCTGGCCCGGGTGACCCTGGTGCCCACCGCCCATGGCCTGGAGGTCATGGTCGAGGCCACGCCCCACGCCTGAGGGCTGCCCCTCGCTTGCCCCTTGAAATATGACCGTTCCCATCGGTTAATGGCAGCGGAGCCGGTGCGTGAACCGGCGACCAGGGGCAAAGAAATGGCTCCGGTCAGGGGGAGGATGGCGGCCGTGGAACAGGCGCCGGATAAAGGGTTGTGGACCCGTCGCCGCCGGCTGGGGGCCGGTTTGGGCGTGGTCACCGTGGCGGCCGTGCTGGCGGCCGGCCATTGGCTGCCCGGTTGGGGCTTGCGCTGGGGGCTGTTGCGCGGCCTGCGCGATCTGGGGTGGGACCGCGTCAGCGTCTCCAATGCCGATCTTTCCCTGTTTAATGGCGCCATCGACATCCACCGCGTCGAGGTTGGCACCCAGCTGGGCAAGGCGCTGGGCGTCGACGGCATGGACCTGCGCTTCCGCTGGAAGCCCCTGTTTTCGCGCCGGGTCTCGGTGGAGCGGTTGGACGTCGACGGGGTCGACATCGATGTTCGTCGCGACGGCGACAAGATGGTGATCAACGGCCTGCCGCTGTCTGTGGCCGGTTCGGGCGAGGGCGGCTCGCCCTGGTCCTATGACGTCACCGACCTGACGCTGACCGCCAGCCGCATCCACTTCGTCGACGGCGCCACCGTGGCCGACATCCAGGTGGAGCGCCTGGAACTGCAGGATCTTAAGAGCTGGGAGCCCGATACTCCCGCTCGCATCCGCTTCCAGGGCCGGGTCAACGGCGCACGACTTAGCCTGGATGGCAGCGCTACGCCCTTCGCCGGCCGCCCCGCCTTCGCCGCCACGGTCGGTGCCGAGGCCTTCGACCTGGCTGGATTGGCCGACCTGCTGCGCCGGGCCGGTGCCGGCGAGGCCAGAGGCCGGCTGGATGCCAACCTGACCGTCGAGGGCGGCATCGGCGCGCCGATGACGCTGTCTGGCCGCGCCACGCTCAAGGACGGCGGCTGGGCCGGCTTCGGCGCCAAGGTGGCCGCCGCCGAGGCCGACGTCTCGCTGACCAAGCTGCACTGGAACGGCGCCGACACCACCCTGTCCGGCACCCTGGCGACCCGCCAGCTGCGTATCGAGGCCGAGGGGAGCGAGGTCGGCACCGGCAGCGGCCGGCTGGAGGTGCGCTCCGCCTCGTTCAGCGCCGCCCAGCCGTTTCGGGTGGATGGCAGGCTGGAGCTTGAGGATGCGCGCATGGCGGCGTTCGGCGCCCTTCTGGAGGCTAGCCGTGTCGCCGCCGAGGGCGGAATTGATTACGGCAAGGCCGAGAACCGGCTGCTGCCCGTAATCGGCAAGGTGGCCTCGGTTACCGTGGATCAAGTTTGGCTGCGCCAGTCCGGCCAGGATCTGGTCCATGCCGAGCGGGTGGAGGCCGGCGAGGCCACTCTGGCGCCCACCTCCGCCACGGTGGCGCGGGTGGACGGGCGCGGCCTGGGGCTGCTGTCGCGTCCAGGCAAGGGCGGTTTTCCCTGGCGGCTGGAAGCGCGCCAGGCCACGGTCGAGAAATTGGAATACAGCCTAGGCGGCGTGGCCGCCGCCAACCTGACCCTCAACGGCGCGCTGGGGCGGGTGACCCGCACCAAGACCGGCCTCCTCGGCCTGCCCGAGGGCGGCGAGGGTGGAACCAAACCGCGCCTGGCGGTGGGGCGGCTGCGGGTGGCCGGCGACAGCAAGTTAGAGTTCGACGACCGCGCCCTGCCCGAGCCGGTGCGGCTGCGGCTGGACAATGTGGACGTCACCGCATCCGAACTGGATTCGGCGCGACCCGACCGCGACAGTCCGTTCTCGGCAAAGGCCCGATTGGGCGCCGCGCGATTGAGCGCGCAAGGCATGGCCCGGCCGTTTGCCCCGTCGCCCGGTGGCAGCGCCAAGGCCCAGGTGCGCGCGCTGGAGCTGCCGCCATTGTCGTCTTATGTGGCCAACACCCTAGGTGTGCATCTGGAGACCGGCCACCTGGATGCCGATGTGGCGTTGAATGCCCAGCAGGGCCGCCTGGACGGCGACATGCAGTTGGTGCTGTCGGAACTGTTCGTCGCCCAGCCCGATCCCAACGCCCCGCTGGCAAAGTCCGCCGATATGCCCATCGAGACGGTGCTGGACCTGCTGCGCGACTCGGACAACCGCATCCATTTGTCCATTCCGGTGCGGGGCGATCTGTCCAATCCCGATTTCGACATCAGTGATGCCGTCGGCCAGGCGGTGGGCGGGGCGCTGAAATCCACAATGTTCACCACGCTCAAGGTGGCATTTCCGCTGGCCGGGCTCATCAGCCTGGTGATCGACGATTCGGAAAGCCGCCGCCTGGCGCTGGAGCCCCTGGCCTTCGCTCCCGGCTCGGACGCGCTGGACGAGGCCGACCACAAGCGCCTGGGCGCGGTGGCCGGGCTGATGGGGCAGAAGGCAGGCCTCAAGCTCACCCTGTGCGGCGTTGCCGCCCAGACTGCTGACGGCCCGGCTTTGGCCGAGCGCAAGCGGATGGAGGATCTGGGCCTGATCGCCCGCCTGCAGAAAATCGTCGGCGCCGCCCCCACTCCTGCCAGCCTGCCGGTGGACCACGACCGCCTAACCCGGCTGGCGGAGGCGCGTGCCCAGGCGGCCAAGACCTTCCTGGTGGAGCAGGGCGGCATCGATCCCGACCGCCTGTTCACCTGCCGCCCGCGGGTCGAGGCGGAACCCAAATCGATCCCGCGGGTGGATCTGGTGCTGTAGAAGCTATTCTGCCGGCTGCAACGCCTCGACGTACTGGTCGTAGGCCTGCAGCGCCAGGGCGGCGTACATCAGCGACGGTCCGCCGCCCATGTAGACGGCCATGCCGGCCACCTCCATCAGTTCCTCGCGGCTGGTGCCCAGTTCCAGCGCCGTCTTGGTATGGAAGGCGATGCAGCCGTCGCAGCGCGCCGCGATGGCGATGCCCATGGCCACCAGTTCCTTGGTCTTGGCGTCCAGCGCCCCGGCGGTGCCGGCCGCCTTGGCCATGGCCGAAAAACCTTTCATCACGTCGGGAATGCCGCCGCGCAGTTGGCCCAGCACGCCCGAGAGTTCCTTCGCTAAACCCGGCCAATCATGAGACATGGGATGGATCTCCAAATATAAGTTTATGCTAATATATTGCGGCAAGCTGGTGCGGCGCAAGGGTGCCCGATATCGATTTACCGTCGGTCGCGGAAGAAGGCGCGCAGCAGCTCGGCCGCCTCGGCTTCCGCCATGCCGCCAATGACCTCCGGCCGGTGATGGCAGGTCGCATGGTCGAAGATGCGGGGGCCATGCTCGATGCCGCCGCCCTTGGGGTCATAGGCGCCGAAATAGACCCGGCGGATGCGGGCGAACGAGATGGCCGTCGCACACATGGGGCAGGGCTCCAGGGTGACGTACAGGTCGCACTCGCCCAGGCGGGGGGAGTTGGCGGCGGCGGCAGCCTGGCGCAGCACCAGGATTTCCGCGTGCGCCGTGGGGTCGGTCAGTTCCTCGACCCGGTTGCCGGCGGCGGCAACCACCCGGCCGTCCTGGACCAGCACAGCGCCTACCGGCACCTCGCCGCGTGCGGCGGCGGCGCGGGCTTGTTGCAGTGCCAGGGCCATGAAATCGTTCATGGCTTTGGTCTAACACATTGCCGCCGCGTTGGCAGGGTTCTATACGAAGTTCAGAACCGGCAAGGATCAGCCATGCAGTCCCTTCCCGTCATCGGCATTACCCTCGATTCCGAGGAGCCCGGCGGCTATTCCCCCTTCCCGTGGTACGCGCTGCGGCAGAACTATTGCGCGATGGTGGCAAAGGCCGGCGGCCTGCCTCTGGCGCTGCCGCATGTCCCTGAGCTGGCCGGGGCCTATCTCGACCGTATCCACGGGCTGGTGGTCACCGGCGGTGCCTTCGACGTGAACCCGGCATTGTTCGGCGCCGCCGACCGCCACGCCACGGTGAAGCTCAAAGATATGCGCACCCGCTTCGAACTGGCCATGGTGCAAGGCGCGCTGGAGCGCGACCTGCCCATCCTCGGCATCTGCGGCGGCCAGCAATTGCTCAACGTCGCTTTGGGCGGCACCCTGATCCAGCACATCCCCGACGCCGTCCCCGACTGCCTCGCCCACGAGCAGCAGGTGCCGCGCGACCAGCCCGGCCACGAGGTGGCGCTGGTGGCCGGCACCCGTCTGGCCGTCATCGCCGGGGAAACCCGCATCCCGGTCAATTCCTCGCACCACCAGGCGGTGGGGCGGGTGGCGCCGGGCTGCGTGGTCAATGCCGTGGCCGACGACGGCGTGGTCGAGGGCATCGAAGACCCGCGCCGCCGCTTCTGTATCGGTGTGCAATGGCATCCCGAATTCTCCATCAGTCCGGCCGACACTGCCTTGGTCCGGGCGTTCATCGAGGCCTGCATCCCATGAGCGAAGACAAGAAAGCCCCGGAAGAAAAGGGAGCCCCGGAAAAGGGAGCCCCGGAAAAGGGTGAGCGCATCGCCAAGCGGCTGGCCCGCGCCGGCGTGTGTTCGCGCCGCGACGCCGAGCGCTGGATCGCCGAGGGCCGCGTCGCGGTCAATGGCCAGGTGCTGGCCACCCCCGCCGTCGTGGTGTCGCCCGGCGATCTGATCATGGTGGACGGCAAGCCGCTGCCCGAGGCCGAGCGCACCCGCGTGTGGCGCTATAACAAGCCGGCCGGCCTGATGACCACCCACAAGGACCCGGAAGGCCGTCCCACCGTGTTCGAGCGTCTGCCCGAGGGCATGCCGCGCGTCATCTCGGTGGGCCGCCTGGATTACGCGTCCGAGGGCTTGTTGCTGCTCACCAATGACGGTGAGCTGGCGCGCAAGCTGGAGCTGCCGTCCAATTCCTGGATCCGCCGCTACCGCGTGCGCGTCCATGGCGAGGTGGATCCGGAACGGCTGGTGCAGTTGGAGAAGGGCATCACCATCGAGGGCGTGCGCTACGGCTCCATCAAGGCCATCCTCGACCGCCAGAAGGGCGCCAACGCCTGGGTCACCGTCTCCATCCGCGAGGGCAAGAACCGCGAGGTGCGTCGCGTCTTCGAGCATCTGGGCTGGCCGGTGCTGCGGCTGATCCGCGTTTCCTATGGCCCCTTCCAGTTGGGCAGCCTGCCCGAGGGCGAGGCCGAGGAGGTGCCGGCCAAGGTGTTCAAGGAGCAGCTGGGCCTGGAGGATTCCAAATGGGCCAAGCCCCACGCGGACGAGCATCCCGAGCTGCCCCATGCGCCCGGCGCCCGCAAGGGCGGCCGTACCCGTGTGGAGGGCGGGAAAGACCGCCCCTTCAGCGCTGACAAGCCCGGCAAGGGTCGGTCGTCTGGTGGTGGCATAACCGGCAAGGGCCGGCTGTCCAGTGATGGTGTGGCCGGCAAGGGCCGGCCGGGCAAGGACGAGAAGAAGCCCCATGCGGATCATCGGCGGAAGCCATAAGGGGCGGCGGCTGGCGGCCCCCGACGGGCGCGACACCCGTCCCACCGCCGACCGTGCCCGCGAATCCTTGTTCAACATCCTGGCCCATTCGGACCTGGTGGAGCTTGAGGGCGCCCTGGTGGTGGATTGCTTCGCCGGTTCGGGGGCCCTGGGGCTGGAGGCGCTGTCGCGTGGCGCCGAACACGCCTGGTTCCTGGAGGTCGCCCACGGCGGCCTTTCGGCGCTGAAAGCCAACGTGGCCGAGCTGAAGGAACAGACCCGCGCCACCATCCTCAAGGCCGACGCCACCAAGCCGCCGTCAGCCTCGCGGGCCTGCACCCTGGCCCTGATCGACGCCCCCTACAACAAGGAGCTTTCCGTTCCCTGCCTGGCCGGCCTGGCCGACAAGGGTTGGTTGGCTCCCGGCGCCCTGGTGGTGGTCGAGGTGGCGGCCAAGGAGCCGCTGACCCCGCCGCCCGGCTTCACCGTCGAGGACGAGCGCACCTATGGCGCGGCGCGGCTGGTGTTCCTCACCTACTCGGATGTCGCCTAGGCCGCCGCCCGCACGCTGGCGTCGCGGATGGGCAGGTGGACCAGGGTGGCGAACACGCCGGCCACCACGGTGCTCATCCACATGACGTCGTAGGACAGGGTGGCGTCGTAGACGATGCCGCCCAGCCAGGCGCCCAGGAAGCTGCCGATCTGGTGCGAGAAGAACACCACGCCGAACAACATGCCGATGTAGCGTGGGCCGAACAGCCCGGCGATCAGGCCGGTGGTGGGCGGTACGGTGGACAGCCACAGCAGGCCCATGACGGCGGCGTAGGCCAGCAGCGCCACCTCGGTCTTGGGGCCCATCACGAACAGGAAGGTAGCGACCGCGCGGCCGAGATAGATGGCCGACAGCAGATATTTGGCGCGCACCTTCAGCCGGCCGGCGACGAAGGTTCCCACCACGTTGAAGCCGCCGATGACCAGCAGGGCGGTGGCGCCGGCGCCCTTGGTCATGCCGCACAGCGCCAAATAGCCGGGCAGGTGGACGCCGATGAAGGCCAACTGGAAGCCGCAGACGAAGAAGCCGGCGGTCAGCAGGCGATACCCCGAATGGCCCCAGGCCTCGCGCAGGGCCTCGCCGATGCTCTGCTGGTGGTGCATCACCTGGGCGCTGGCATGGGCCATCACCTCGCCCTTGTGCAGCAGCCAGGCCAGCGGAATGGTGGCCAGCGACAGGCAGGCCAGAACGGTGACCGCCGTGGTCGGACCCAGATTGCCCACCATGCCCTGCGTCACCGGGATCAGGCACATCATGCCCAATGAGCCCAGCGCCGAGCCGGTGCCCATGGCGGCGGTGCGGAATTGCGGCGCCACCGCGCGTCCCACCGGGCCCAGCACGACGGAATAGGAGGTGGCGGCCAGGCCGAAGCCCGAAACCAGGCCCAGGCCCATGGTGGTGGCCCACTGCCCGCCAGAGGCCACCAGCAGCATGCCGATTCCGAAGGCGAACGCGCCGAACGCGGCCACCCGGGCGGCGCCCCAGCGGTCGGCGGCGGCGCCGGTGAAGGGCTGGAAGGCGCCCCAGAACAGGTTGTGCAGCGCCACCGCCAGCGAGAAGGTGGCCAGCGGCCAGCCGCGCTCCAGCGAGAGCGGGCCGATCAGCAATCCCTGCGCCTGGCGCGAGCCCATGGACACGCTCATCATCAGGCAGCCGGCAGCGAAGATGGTCAGGACGGCGGGCGACAGCCAGGACGGGCGACCCATGACGGACCTCGGCAGTTTGGAAACGCTCTTAACCTAAGCGCACCCGGCCCATGACGGCAAACCAGTTGTGGTGCGGGTTGTGCATTAGAATTTCTAAGGCCCTGACAGCGGCCCCAGGGCGGGTTATCCTTTCCCTTCGACCGACGGGAAGCGAGGGGTGCCATGGCTGAGACCCTCCGGCTCATGCCGCATCACGATCCGCACTGGCGCGACAAGGTGGCGGCGCTGCAACAGCGCCATCATGAACTCTTGTCCCATGACGGCCTGCTCACCAAGGCCGAGCAGCAGGAGCTGATGGTGCTCCGCATGGAAATGGACCGCGTGCTCAATTCCCGCTTCCGCACTACCGCCGAGTACCGCGATTTCTATTTCGCTCGCGCCCGCCAGCTGCTGGAGGACGAAGGCATCGACATGGCCCTGCCCGACGTCGCCGCCGACGCCACAATCGAGGAGATCGACCGCGCCCTGGGCCTGGTATGGGCGGCGGTCGAAGTGACCAATGCCGAGACGTTCTGATCAGGGTAAAACAAAAAAGGCCGGAGGTTTCCCTCCGGCCTTTCTGGTTTCTTAGGCCGCTTATGCGGCCTTGCGCTTCTTCAGCAGCTCCAGGATCTCGGCGGCGGCCTTGGGGATGTTGGTGCCCGGGCCGTACACCGCGGCGACGCCCGCCTTGTACAGGTAGTCGTAATCCTGCTGCGGGATGACGCCGCCGGTGACCACCAGGATGTCGCCGGCGCCCTGCTTCTTCAGGTCGGCGATGAGGGCGGGAACCAGGGTCTTGTGGCCGGCGGCCAGCGACGAGGCGGCGACGATGTGCACGTCGTTCTCGACGGCCTGGCGGGCGGCCTCTTCCGGGGTCTGGAACAAGGGGCCGACATCCACGTCGAAGCCGATGTCGGCGAAGGCGGTGGCGATGACCTTGGCGCCGCGGTCGTGACCGTCCTGGCCCATCTTGACCACCAGCATGCGCGGACGGCGGCCTTCTTCCTTGGCGAAGGCGTCGATGTCGGCCTTCAGCTTGGCGAAGCCCTCGTCACCCTGATAGACGCCGCCGTACACGCCCGAGATGGTGCGGTTGACGGCGCGGTGGCGGGTGAAGGACTTCTCCAGGGCGTCGGAAATCTCGCCCACGGTGGCACGCGCCCGGGTGGCGACCACGGCCAGCTCCAGCAGATTGCCCTCGCCGGTCTCACCGGCCTTGGCCAAAGCGGCGAGAGCCGCGTCGCATTTTGCCTGGTCGCGGGTGGCCTTGATCTGCTTGAGGCGGGCGATCTGGGATTCGCGGACCTTGGCGTTGTCCACGTCCAGGATCTCGATCGGCGCTTCTTCGGCGGGCTGGTACTTGTTGACGCCGACCACCACTTCTTCGCCGCGGTCGATGCGGGCCTGACGGCGGGCGGCGGCCTCTTCGATCTTCATCTTCGGCATGCCCGATTCGACGGCCTTGGTCATGCCGCCCAGCGCTTCCACTTCCTCGATCAGCTTCCAGGCTTCCTCGGCGATGGCGTTGGTCAGGCTCTCGACGTAGTACGAGCCGGCCAGCGGGTCGACCACGTGCGGGATGCCGGTTTCTTCCTGGATGATCAGCTGGGTGTTGCGGGCGATGCGGGCCGACTGCACGGTCGGCAGGGCGATCGCCTCGTCGAACGAATTGGTGTGCAGCGATTGGGTGCCGCCCAGCACCGCGGCCATGGCCTCGATGGTGGTGCGGATGACGTTGTTGTAGGCGTCCTTCTCGGTCAGCGACACGCCCGAGGTCTGGCAGTGGGTGCGCAGCGCCATCGAGCCCGGCTTCTG
>DATJKV010000258.1:0-3622 GCA_035491155.1 Magnetospirillum sp.
CAGGCCTTCCAGTACCGCACGGGCCAGCGGCACGGTAATGGCGCGGCGTTCGGCAAGCGAAGCCTGGTCAAGAGCCTCGACCACGTTGCGGGCGGCGGCGAAGCTGCGGTCCATGCGCGAGAGAATATAGGCCACCACATCCTCGCCCACACGCAGCTGGCGGTCGGCGAATTGCTTGACCAGCAGGGCGGCGAGCAATGACTCGTCGGGCGTACCGATGCCCACCGCCGGAGTGGCCGACAGGCGCGAGCGCAAATCGGGCAGCCGGACCTTCAGCCGCGCCGGCGCCGCCCGCCCGGCCAGCAACAGCCAGCGGCCGGTCTCCTTGGCCAGATTCCACAGGTGAAACAGCGCCGTCTCGTCGGCCAGCCTGTCCAGGTCCTCCACCACCACCACCTGGGCGCGGGCCAGCAGGTCGGGAACCATCTCGGCGGTCAACTCGGGCGCTGCCACGGTCGCCACCTGGCCTTCGCCATGGTGGAGGGCGAAGGCGGCCAACAGGTGCGACTTGCCCGAACCGGGCGGGCCGAACACCGCCAGCGCGTGAGACGGCCAGTCGGGCCAGCGCTCCAGCCAGGCCACCGCCTCGGCATTGCACGGCGCCACCAGGAAGTCGTCGCGGCCCAACGCCGGCCGGTGCCCCAGGTCCAGCGCCAGTTGGGTCTCGGTCATGGCGCCCCGTTTCCGTGGTAGATGGGGCTTTGCAGGTAATGCTTGAGCGCAAAGCGAACCAGCACGCCGATCACCGCCGAGACCGGCACCGCCAACAAGATGCCGAGAAAGCCGAACAGGCTGCCGCCGGCCAGCAGGGCGAACATGATCCACACCGGATGCAGGCCCACCTTGTCGCCCACCAGCTTGGGCGTCAGGAAGTTGCCCTCTGCCACCTGACCCACGGCGAACACGCCGGCCACCATGGCCGGCAGGTGCCAGTCGGGCCCTTGCGCCAGAGCCAGGCCCATACCGGTAACGAAGCCCGTGATGGAACCAAGATAGGGAATGAACGACAGAAAGCCCGAGCCCATGCCGATCACCAAGCCCAGGTCCAGCCCCACCAGCGACAGGCCGACGCCATAGAGGGTCCCCAGCGCCAGGCAGACGGTGGCCTGGCCGCGGATGAACCCCGACAGGGTGCGGTTGATCTCGCCCATCTGGGCGCGAATGGTGTCGGCATGGTCGCGCGGCAGCCAGGAATCCACCTTGGCTACCATCTTGTCCCAGTCGCGCAGCAGGTAAAACGTGACCACCGGGGTGATGAACACCAACGACAGCACGTTCACCACCGCCAGAGAGCCGGTCAGCACCCCCCTTACCGCCCCCAGCGCCCACGAGGCCACAGTGCCGGCATACTCGCCGGCGGACGAGCGCAGCTTCTCGATGTCGCGGGGAGACAGGCGCTTCTTGGCCTCGTTCAGCAGGGGCTGCAGGCGTTCGTTCAGGGTGTCGATATAGCCCGGCACCTTGTGGGCGAAGGCCAGCACCTGGTCCTCGATGATCGGCACCAGCACGATCAGCAACAGCACCAGCAGCAGGAAGAAGGCCGCGGTGATCACCGTGGTGGCCGCCAGGCGCGACAGGCCCGAACGCTCCAACCGGTCGGCCAGCGGGTCAAGGAAATAGGCCACCGCCATGCCGGCGACGAAGGGCAGCAGCATGCCGCGCAACAGGTAGAGCAGCCCCACGGCCACGGCCAGGCCGATCAGCCAGAAGCGGTAACGTTGCGCCGAAGTCATTCTATCCCCCTTCTCCCCCTTACGGGTCCTTGGCCGGCACGTTGCGGCTGGCGGCCATCAGATAAGCGGTCCCCGAGGCCGTGGTGGTGACCGCGACCACGATGACGAAGATGTCCACCAGCACCGGGCGTCCCCAACCCAGCCCCTGGTGGGCCAGCACCAGCGCCGCCAGGGCAAGCTGCGCCGCCGTGTTGATCTTGGAGATGAACAGCGGCGTGCCGGCGAAGGTGCCGGCGAGAAGGTAGACCAGGGCATAAAGGACGATCAACACGTCGCGCAACGCCACCAGCACCACCAGCCACAGCGGCAACACCCCCTGTACCGCCAGGGTGACGTAGACCGAGACCAACAAGGCCTTGTCGGCCAAGGGGTCCAGCCACATGCCCAGCCGGCTCTTGGCGTCGAACATGCGGGCGACGGCGCCGTCCACCGCATCGGTCACGCCGGCGGCAACGAACAGCCAGAACGCCGCTTCCGCCCGGCCATGGGCCATCAGGCCCACGGTCAGGGGCACCGAGATCAGTCGCAGGATAGTCAGGACGTTCGGAACGTGCCGGACCACCCAGCCTCCTTGCTATTTGCGCGCCCCCGGCGGGCGCATGACCCAGTAGCCGTCCCCCCAGTCCATCCTCAGTCCCTGGTTGGCGAGCGCGGCCTTGACCTGCTCGTCGTCGCCGACCACGTGCAGCACCAGCGCCGCCTCGGCCTTGGACAGCGACACCAGTTCCCAGCGGCGCACCTGGCTGACCTTGCTCAGGCGCTCGCGTACCGCCAGCCAGTCCTCGATGCCCGACAGCGGCACCATGGCCGAGAGCGTGCCGGTGCGATCAAATGACAAGAGATTGGGCTGCTTGAAGACGGTGTCGATACCCCGGTCGATATCCCGGACGGCGCGGGCCAGCAGCGCATCGGTGCTTTCGCCCTCGTTCAGCTTGTAGGCGATGGAATCGAAGGGCTTGGGCGCGCCCGGGCTGCCCATCAGGCTGACATCCAGCACCTTGCCGTCGGGGGCGAAGCCGGCCACCGCCACCAGCACATCGGTGGTGCGCCAGCGCGCCCCAACCGCCTGCATGGCGTCGGGGTTGCCGGCCATGGCCTGCTCGGTGGTGATGGCCTGGAGGTCGGTCAGGTCGCCGGTAGGCACCACGACGGGCACCAGCCCGCCGCCGCCCAAGCCGTTCCAGGCGGCACGCCACGGATTGGGATCATCCCACAGTACCGGCTTGCCGTTCACCGGCTTGAACACCGGCACCACCACCAGCACGCGGTTGCGCGGCTCGGCATAGGCGATGCCGGCGCCCTGCAACAACTTGCGCACGGCGGCCGGATTGAAGCGCACGGTCAGCGTGGCGATGTAGCGGGTGGCCAGGGTGCGCTCCTGCTCGACGCTGAAGTCGCGCACGTACTGGGTGCCATCGGCCTTGGGCAAACGGTTGTGGTCTGCCGGTTGGGTCAGGCGTTCAAGCAACAGCCGGAAGGCCCGGTTCTGGCCTTCGGCGATGGCCTGGTCCTTGGCCGCCTGCGGATTGCCGGCGGTGACGTCCACGTCGACGCCGCGCACGGTGAAGGCGTCGCCCGCGCTTTGGGCCGCCGCCGGCAGGGGCGAAGCCGCCCACAGCACCAGCAGTGCCGCCAGGGCGGGCAGGAAGCGGAGAGAAGGCATTGAAAACCGTCCGGGTTGGAGTATCTTCGGCCCGCCCGGGGCTCGTATCACGAGGAGTCTTAAATGATGCCGGGCAACCATACCACACGCTAGCCGACGAGGAAGACCATTCCCGCCCCCACCGAAAAGCAGGGCCTGACCTACCGTGATGCCGGTGTCGACATCGACGCCGGCGAGGCTTTGGTCGAGGCCATTAAGCCGCTCGCTAAGTCCACCGCCCGTTCCG
>DATJKV010000259.1:0-5248 GCA_035491155.1 Magnetospirillum sp.
GCGTCGGGGTTGGCGACCCCGCCCGGCAGCATCAAGGCGTCATAGTCCTCGGGCTTGGCGCTGTCCAGGGTGCGGTTCACCGCCACCGTGTCGCCCTTGTCATGATGGCGCATGCCCTGGATGCGGCCGTCGTGGGGGGAAATGACGTCCACCTTGGCGCCCTCGTTCTCCAGTGCGCTCTTGGGTTCGGTCAACTCACTCTGCTCGAAGCCGTCGGTGGCGAGAATGGCGACTTTCTTACCTTGCAGCCTGCCTGGCATGGCGTCCTCCGTAACCGTGATGGAAGCGGCAACACCGCCACCGCGCCCGAAGTTCGCTGTCTTACGTCCCCTTGACGAATGGGGGCTTGTCCCTTACCGGCCCGCTTGCTAGTGTAAATGCGCACAAGCCGTCCGCCGTTCTGGCGCGACGGTTTTTTTTGTTCCGGGGGGAGACGGGCATGTTGGTTTGGGAGGATGGTTACAAGATCGGCAACGCCGAAATGGATGCGCAGCATCTGATCCTGTTCGCGTTGCTGAACCAGTTGAACATCAACATCAACGACGATCGCGCTGGCGAGTGTTTGCAGGATGTGCTGACCGCCCTGTGCGCCTACATCGACTATCACTTCGCCCATGAAGAGGCGCTGATGAAGGCGTGGGACTATCCTGGCCTCGATGAGCACGCCGCCAAGCACGTGGAATTCGTCGCTGAGGTCAAGCGGCTGCAGGCCGCGGTGGCTGGCGTCAACGCGCTGACCGGCGCGCTGAAGGTGCGCGCCTTCGTACTGGACTGGCTGTTGGGCCACATCCTGGCCGAGGATGTGGAATACGTGCGGCACATCGCCGCCAAGACCGAAGCGGCCTGACCGCTTACGGCGATAAGAAGAGTAGGGGGAGGGAGGTTTCGTCACCATGCGCGTGAGCGAATCGGAACGTGCATTTCTGCACGAATTGCACGCCGTGAAAAAAAGCCCCATGGGCAAGCGGCTGATCCATTTCTGCGTGTCCATGGCGCCGCCGGCCAGGGACGTGAGCCGGCGGTTGGACTCGGCCAAGATGTTCATCAAGAAGAGCTTTTCCCGCTCGCCCTATTGCGAGGTGTTCCAGGCCAGCAACAACGACCTGTTCGTGGCCTATTCCCACATCCCCGTCTCCGAAGTGCTGGGCGTATGCAGCCGGGTGGAAAAGCTGTTCTGCGAAGAGCCCATCGGTCGCCGCAACCCCTATAACGAATACGCCTTCTATAAGGTGGCCGACGCGGTCACCGACCTCGACCAATTGTTCACCGCCTTCAAGGGCATTATCGGTCAAGGCCAGCCTGCCGCCGAAACCGGCCCGCTCAAGCGGCCCATGGGGCCCGAGCATCTGGTGCTTCTGTCGGACAAGCTGCGCAATACCGACCTGCGCCACTGCATCTTCAATCAGCCGGTCTATTTCATCGGCAACAAGGTGCCGTCCATCGAGTTTCTGGAGTTCTACATCGCCAGCAAGCAGATCGAGCAGGTGTTCCTGCCCGATGTCAGCCTGGGCGGCAATCCCTGGCTGTTTCATGCTTTGTCCGAGGATTACGACCGCGCCACCCTGCGGGCGCTGGTCAAGGAAATCGCCGAGTACCGCCACAAGGCATTCAGCGTCAACGTCAGCTTGTCCACCATCCTGTCCAAGGATTTCGCCGATTTCTACGACAAGCTGCCCACCAAGCTGGCCGGCAAGATCGTGCTGGAAATCCACAAGACCGATCTGATCCAGCATTTCAAGCTGGTCCGCGATGTCCAGCAACTGGCGCGCGAAAAGGGCCTGAAGCTGTGCGTCGACGGTCTTGAATGGCGCGACTTCGAGGTGATGAACCTGAACCGGCTGGCGCCTGACTTCGTCAAGGTGATCTGGCACAACGACCTGCTGTCGGCCGACCACGAGGACTTGGCCATCCTGGTGCGCGGCAAGGCCGGGCTGCCGGAGAATTGCGAGCTGGTGCTGTCGCGCTGCGACAGTCCCAAGGCCTTCCCCTTCGCCCGCACCCTGGGGGTGAAATATGTGCAGGGGCGGTTGGCCGACCAGTTCTTCAAGACGGGAATGGAATTGTAGGACGGTAACGCGTAAGGTGCGCTCCAGGTTTTTGGGGCCCGCCATGCGCTTTGTCTGGACGTTCATCATCGGGTTGCTGTTCGCCGGCTTCGTGATGCTGGCGACCGCGCCACTTATGCTGGCCGGCATCGGCGCTGCCGCCTGGGCGCTGAAAGGCTCCATGTTCAGCGCGCTGTCCGGCGAATCGGTGTTCGGCGTGCGGGAAAAGGACGGCCGGCTGGACGGCCGCATGGTCAACGTCACCTTCCAGACCCAGCACGTTCCCATGCCGGGCGAGCCGCGTCCGCGCCGCATGCTGCTGCGCCTCGAAGTCACTAACGCCGACGTCTTTGCGGCGCGCCCGGGTGAGGGGCGGGTGCGGCTGGATGCCTGGGCGTTGGATAGTGTCGCGGACGTGAAGGCGCCGGCGCTCTACACCATCGTCGCTCCCGGCCGCGCCGCTACCTTGTCCGAGGATGGTACGTTGGTGGTGGACCATGGCGGCCGCCGCAGCGTCTATTCCCTGTCGGCGGGGCAATGGCTGTACGACGCCGATTCGCTGCCGGCCTCCTATGCCGTCGAAGGCGAGCGCCGCCGTTTCGTCGCCCTGGCGGCGGCGGAAGAGGACATGCCCGCCCGCGCCGTTGCGGTGCTCACCCTTGCCACCGCCCAGGCGCCCCTGAAACGCCTGATGATTGTCGCCGACGACCCCTCGCGGGCACGCCTGCTGCGCTCGGGCATGAGCATGATCCGTCCCATCCCGCGTCTGGAGGACGCGTCGCGCCGCACCGTCGACCTGTCGCTGCCGGCCGGGCTGGTGCGCGTTCCGGTCAGCGGCGACGATTTGGATGTGGCCAAAGCCCAGCTGCCGCAAGGGCTGGGCGTGGTCGAGTTGAAGCCCTGGGGGCAGAAACGGTAGGGGCTTTGACGCTAGTCTAGCGGCCTGCTTGTCCCCGAAATCCATACGATGGACTTCAGGGGCAGGACACTAGGCCATCATCTTCCACCACCGCCGCGCCTCGCCCGCGGGCCAGTCGGCGCCGTGGCCCGAGAACAGCTGGGTGGTGTCGGCCACCATGCCGAGGAAGCGGGGGATGGACTGCCACAGCTTCTCCTCGCTGCCGCCGGGCAGGTCGGTGCGGCCGACGCCGTGACGGAACAGGGTGTCGCCGGTCAACGCGAAGCCGCCGAAATCGTAGCAGACCCCGCCCGGGGTGTGGCCGGGCGTATGGATGACCCGCACCGGCACGCCGCCCAGGCTCAGGGTCGGCTCGCCGGTGAAGGGTTTGACCCGGGCCGGGCCTTCCTGGGCCTCGCCGGTGAACGAGCGCGACAGGTCGCTGGCCCGGGCGATCACCGGCAGTTCGTCTTGGTGGGCGATGGTGTCGAGGCCCAGGGCGTCTTCCACGGCGCGTGCGGCGCCCAGGTGGTCGGGGTGGCCGTGGGTCAGCCAGATGGCCATCGGCTTGCCCTTCTGCTCCTCCACCGCGGCCAGGATGCGGTCGGCATCGCCGCCCGGGTCCACCACCACCAATTCACCGCTGGTCACGTGGCGGACGATGTAGGCGTTCTCGTACCACGGCGGGCTGGTGACCACGACGCTCAGGGCAAACTCACCGAAAACGCCGAGTTGGTGGACGGTCATGGTTGCGGGCTCTCCATTCGGGGCACTGGCCTCGCCCCCATATAGCCCAAGCGCGCGCGGCTTTCCAGGTCGCGGGCCGTTTACGTGCTGGTAATCATGCCGGCGCACAATGGATTCCCGTCCTATCCGGGGATACCCCCTGCATGTCCAAGACAAACAATATCGGCCCGTTCCCTTCCGCCCGCGAAGAGGTGGCGATCGTCCAGCCCGCTACTCAGGAAACGCCGCAGACCTCTTCGCCAGCCTACCGCCTCGCCTTCGAGGACGACGATTTCCTGCTGCGCCCCGACCTGCGCGCCGTGCGGCTGCAGCTTGAACTGATGAAACCCGAGCTTCTTCAGCGGGAGCAGGGCATCCGTTCCACCATCGCCATGTTCGGCTCGGCCCGCATTCCCGACCCCGAGACGGCGGCCCGCCATGTGACCGAGGCCGAGGCCGAGTCACGCGCTCAGCCGGGCGACAGGGTGCTGGCCCGCAAGGTTTCCATCGCGCGCCGCATGCTGGCCAATTCCCGTTATTACGAGGAAGCCCGCCGGCTGGCCCAGATCGTCAGCAACACTTGCGTGGGCGAGCACGTCTGCGACTTCGTGGTCAAGACCGGCGGCGGTCCCGGCATCATGGAGGCGGCCAACCGGGGTGCCGCCGATGTGGGTGCCAAGTCCATCGGCCTGAACATCGTCCTGCCCATGGAACAGGCGCCCAACCGCTACGTCACTCCCGAGCTGTGCTTCCGCTTCCACTACTTCGCCATCAGGAAAATGCACTTCCTGATCCGGGTGAAGGCGCTGGTGGCGTTTCCGGGCGGTTTCGGCACCATGGATGAACTGTTCGAGGCGCTGACCCTGATCCAGACCGGCAAGATCGAGCCCATTCCGGTGCTGCTGTTCGGCCGCGAGTACTGGGAACGCGTGCTCAACATCGACGCCATGGTGATGGAGGGGATGATCAGCCCCGAGGACAAAGATCTGCTGACCTTCGTGGAAACCGCGGAGGAAGCCTGGACCATCGTCGCCGAATACTATCGATTGCCACGTTAGGCCTACCCTGCGCCGGCGGTGTGGTGTCGCATCACCCCTGATCTTTTGGATGATTCATCGGGTCTCCACCTGATGTGATCCAATACACCTTCGGATAATATGGTTTTCCAGCGGGTACGCCCGGCGGCGGGTGCGAAGGGGGGCTTTTGGCCTTGCCGTCACTGCGTTATCGAGCGGAGCTGTCTTGCGGCAGCTCCGTTCCCCGCGACAATCTTCCCAGGGGGGGAAGGGGGCAGGCGCCTCGATTTGGCAGCGGAGTTTTCCGCCGTAGGATCGAGGCGCCAGAGCACCCCTGAAGCGCCATATCCGTAATGCGAATCTCGCGTGGCCCGTCCCTCGGGCGGATAGCTTTTCGCTTGGCATCCGTAGGCGTATGATGAATCCCGAGACTGAGAGGGAGGCGCATCATGGCCCACGACATCATGGCCGTCATTGCCGCCATGGCCGAAGTGGCAACGGCACCGCCGGTTGAGGGAACGCTCGCAAAGCCTCGTCAGCCGGTCATCACCCTGTCTCGTGAT
>DATJKV010000260.1:0-4336 GCA_035491155.1 Magnetospirillum sp.
ATCGGGTTGAAGGTCTTCATGGCCTCGATCAGCATCAGGGTCTGGCCTTCCGAGACGGTCTGGCCGACCTCGACGAACCTGGCGGCGCCGGGCTCGGGCGCCAGATAGGTGACGCCGACCATGGGCGAGGTGACCGCGCCCGGATGGCTGGCGGCGTCGTCGACGGCGGCCGGCTGGGACACCGGCGCGGCGGCGTGAGCCACCATGGCCGGAGCGGCGTGGTGCACGGTCATCGGCATGCCCTGGCGGGCGACGCGGATGCGGATGGAACCGGTGTCGTATTCGATCTCGGTCAGATTGGTTTCATCGAGCAGGTGCGCGAGCGAGCGCACCAGTTCGGAATCGATCGGTTTGGTGGCCATGTGCCTCTTCAACTTCCCCTGATCAGGCGTGCCAGCGCATCGAGCGCCAGGATGTAGCCGTGGCTTCCGAAGCCGCAGATCATCCCCTTGGCCGCCTTGGACACGAAGGAGTGGTGGCGGAATTCTTCCCGCTGGTGAATGTTGGACAGATGCACTTCCACGGTCGGCACCTCGGCGGACAACAGCGCGTCGAGGATGGCGACGGAAGTGTGAGTATAGGCTCCGGCATTGATGATGATGCCGGCGGCCCGTCCCCGTGCCCCCTGAATCCAATCCACCAGGTCACCCTCGTGGTTGGACTGGCGGAACTCCACCTCGAAGCCGGACAAGGATGCGTGCTTCAGGCACGCCGCCTCGATATCGGCCAGAGTCTCGCGGCCATAGACCTCGGGCTGGCGCTTGCCCAGCATGTTGAGGTTGGGGCCGTTGACGATGAGGATGATGGGGTTCGCCATGGGGCATTCTTATACGGCGGCCCCAGGGCAAGCGCAACGGGAACCTGTGAGCCACGAAATATTGTTACGGCGGTGGTAGGGGCCGTCTAACCCCGGTTGCATCCGCCCCTATGCCGCCCCATACTATCGGCCTTTCCTTTCACCCATCCTCAGTCTGGTTCTGCCCCGATGAATGTTACGATCAATGGCGAGGCGCGCGCTTTCGGCGCGCCCATGACCGTCGAGGCCCTGTTGCAGGAATTGGGCATCGACCCTCGCAAGGTGGCGGTCGAGCGCAACCTGGAGATCGTGCCCAAATCCACCTACGGTGCCGTGATGGTCGGCGAGGGGGATCGGCTGGAGGTGGTGCACTTCATCGGCGGCGGCTCGGGAGATTAATTTATGGAAGAAGATTTCTTCGAGGTGGCCGGGCGCAAGTTCCGCTCGCGCCTGCTGGTGGGCACCGGCAAGTACAAAGATTTCGAGGAGACCGCGCGCGCCATCGAGGCCTCGGGCGCCGAAATCGTCACCGTGGCGGTGCGCCGCGTCAACCTGACCGACCCCAGCCAGCCCATGCTGGTGGATTACGTCAGCCCCAAGAAATATACCTTCCTGCCCAACACGGCCGGCTGCTACACCGCCGACGACGCCGTGCGCACCCTGCGGCTGGCCCGCGAGGCGGGCGGCTGGGACCTGGTGAAGCTGGAGGTGCTGGGCGACCAGAAGACCTTGTATCCCAACATGCCGGAAACCCTGGCCGCCGCCGAGGCGCTGATCAAGGACGGCTTCAAGGTCATGGTCTACTGTTCCGACGACCCTATCCAGGCCAAGCGACTGGAGGACATGGGTTGCGTCGCCATCATGCCGCTGGGGTCGCTGATCGGCTCGGGCCTGGGCATCGTCAATCCCATCAATGTGCGTCTGATCAAGGAAAGCTGCGCCGTGCCGGTGCTGGTGGATGCCGGCGTCGGCACCGCCTCGGATGCCGCGGTGGCCATGGAGCTGGGCTGCGACGGCGTGCTGATGAACACCGCCATCGCCCAGGCCAAGGACCCCATCAAGATGGCCCGCGCCATGAAACTGGCCATCGAGGCCGGCCGTCTGGCCTACCAGGCTGGCCGCATGCCGAAGAAGCTGTACGCCGATCCCAGCTCGCCGCTGGCGGGGCTGATCTAAAGGAGGGAAGGCGGCGCGGGTGGGTGCCGCCTCGCCCTATGTCCCGCCTTTCTGTCCCGTCACTTCCTCGCGCAAAGCCAGGAAGCGCCAGCCGCTTTTCGTGACATAGAAATGGTCGCGCACATCCCGTTTGGTGGTCGCGGGATTGGGTTCGTACAATTTTCGCACTCCGTTGCCGGGGTAGTTGTCGATGAAACCCAGCGCTCTCAGGTGCCGCAGTTCTGCCTTGAACTCCGACGCGTAACGGGTGATGTCGATCTCGAACCGTTCGCCCGAAGCCAGTTTGTTGAGCAGGTTCAACTCGTGGGTTCCCAGGAAGTGGCCGACAATGAATTTCAGAGGTTCAATGTCGGCTCCCTGCCGCTGGACTTCATTGTTGATCTGGCGGAACTTTAACTCCACGCCGGGAAGCTTGGTGGAATCGAAAATCCTGGCGATCCAGGGCGATAGCCCGACGAATGCCAGCCCCAACGCGGTGGAATCGATGCCGCTCTCCCAATTCTTGCCGTAGAATTTCATGCCCACATGCAGGACCAATAGTCCCGCACAGCTCCAAAAGACCAGCCAGACCGGCTTCGGGCTGCCGTCGGGTTTCCCGTTGTCTTCATCCACGTGAAAGCCCTCCCGTCGCGCGGCGGTGACGGGTGCTGGATATGTTGTTCGCTTCCAGTGCGCGCCATGGGAGGGGGCGCGGGGCATCGGGGGGCATCCCTGGGCTTTTGGGTGGCACGAACCGTGGCGGCGGCCCTGGCGCCGGCCCTATCCATAGCGGTTTCGGCCCCTGAAAAATGGCTGGATTGTGGCACCGCGGCACTGCGTAATGCCTTGAAAAACAACGGCTAAACAGATTGTGACAGAAAAATTTCAGTGCGCAGGGGATTTTTCTCTTTTCATCCTTCGAAAACGGCGTATATAGCGCCCTCAGACGAGACGTACAGCGCACGTGCCTCTGGCCCTTACGCGGTTTAAGCAACGACGTCCAAGGCGTCTTCTAGGTGCAAGCGGGGTGAAAACCCCCGGTGCTTGGAGGAACTGGCTATGAACGTAGTGGCAGGGCTGTCGCTCTCGACCCCCCATCACTTGAATACGGACGGATACCGCCCCTTGCAGGCCTGGGCCATGCTGTGGCGCGACGTCCGAAGTACCTCCCGGCGGATCTGACAGCTTCCCGAAATGCTGTCGCAGTGACTTTTCCTTCGGCTCCCGGGTCGAGAGGACGAACCCCTGTCTTTTCCGATTCGGGCCCCGGCCCGAACCTGCTTGGAGGACCTTTCGCGATGACCGCGAAGATCACTCGTTTCCTGGAAGAAGTCCGTCCCCAGACCCCGTGCGTGGTGGTCGACCTGGATGTGGTGCGCGACAACTATCTGGCGCTGCGCCGCTGGCTGCCGCTGGCCCAGGTCTATTACGCGGTCAAGGCCAATCCGGGCGCCGAAATCGTTCGCATGCTGGCCGAGCTGGGCTCGTCCTTCGACGTGGCGTCGCGCGGCGAGATCGAGCTGTGCCTGTCCAACGGCGTCCACGCCGATAAGATTTCCTTCGGCAACACCATCAAGAAGCAGAGCGACATCGCTTTCGCCTATGACAAGGGCGTGCGGCTGTATGCGTTCGACTCCCTCTGCGAACTGGAAAAGCTGGCGGTTGCCGCGCCGGGCTCGCGGGTGTTCTGCCGCATCCTGATGACCTGCGACGGCGCCGAATGGCCGCTGTCGCGCAAGTTCGGCTGCGAGATCGAGATGGCCAAGGACCTGCTGGTCAAGGCGCGCGAACTGGGCCTGGAGCCCTACGGCGTCTCCTTCCACGTGGGCAGCCAGCAGACTGACCTGAAGCAGTGGGACATTGCAGTGGGCAAGGCCGCCATGCTGTTCACCGCGCTGGACGAGGCCGGCATCGAGCTGAAGATGGTGAACCTGGGCGGCGGCTTCCCGGCCCGCTACCGCACCGACATTCCCGCCGTCGAGCGTTACGCCGACGCGGTGATGACCGCCATGACCAACCATTTCGGCAATGCGCTGCCGGCCATGATCATCGAGCCGGGCCGTTCGCTGGTGGGCGACGCCGGCATCCTCGAGACCGAGGTGGTGCTGATCTCGCAGAAGGGCTACGACGACGACACCCGCTGGGTCTACCTGGACGTGGGCAAGTTCGGCGGCCTGGCCGAGACCATGGACGAGGCCATCAAGTACCGCATCCAGACCCCGCATGACGGCGACGACACCGCGCCGGTGGTGCTGGCCGGTCCCACCTGCGACTCGGCCGACATCCTTTATGAGAAGGCCGGCTACGAAATGCCGGTCAGCCTGAAGGTGGGTGACAAGGTCCGCATCCTGTCCACCGGCGCCTATACCACGTCTTACTCGGCGG
>DATJKV010000261.1:0-4657 GCA_035491155.1 Magnetospirillum sp.
GCCATCGCCTTCGACGGCGACGACACCCTGTGGCACAACGAGCCGCTGTTCTGGGCCTCGACCCAGCGCTTCCAGGAATTGCTGGCCCCTTACGCCGATGCCGCCACGCTGGCCGAGAGGTTGCAGGCGGCCGAGATCGCCAACCTTGCCCTGTTCGGCTACGGCATCAAGGGCTTCGTCCTGTCCATGATCGAGACCGCCATCCAGGTTTCGGGAGGGCAGGTGCCCAACACGGTGATCCAGGAATTCATCGACCGTGGCAAGCACATGCTGGCACACCCCGTCCATTTGCTGGAGGGCGTGGCCCACACGCTCGCAGCCGTGCGCGACATGGGCTTCAAGCTGGTGCTGATCACCAAGGGCGATCTGTTCGACCAGGAAAGCAAGCTGGCCCGTTCCGGCCTGGCCGACCTGTTCCATGCGGTGGAAATTGTCAGCGAGAAGGACGAAGCCACCTACCGCACCCTGCTGGCCCGTCACGGCGACGGGGTGGAGCGAGCGGTTATGGTGGGCAATTCCGCCCGCTCGGACATCCTGCCCATGCTGGCGGCCGGCGGTCACGCTGTTCACGTGCCCTACGCCAGCACCTGGGCGCACGAGCTCGCCGAATTGCCCGACACTCACCCGCGCCTGCACCGGATCAAGGGGATGGGGGAGTTGGTGGCGCTGCTGAAGGGTTTCTAACCCTGCTGGCTGTTCAGCGCCGCGCCTAGAAGACTGCGCAGGCGCATGGGGTCCAGGGGTTTGCGCAGGACCAGCAGGTCGTCGTCACCCACCACGCCCACGCCGGTGTCGCCGGTGAATACCAGGGCGGGGATGCGGGCGCCGATGCGGTCGCGGATGGTGGCGATGGCGTCCACCCCAGACTGGTGCTGGTGCAGGTGCAGGTCGGCCAGGATGACGTCGGGGCGGCGGCTGCGCCCGGCCAATGTGGTCAGCGCCTCCTCGGCCGTGGGCGCCACCACCGGCTGGCAGCCCCACTCGGACAGCAGCAGGGTCAGCGCGTCCTGGATGTCGCGGTCGTCGTCCACCACCACGACGACGGCCCCGGTCAGTTCGGGAACCTCGTCGTCGTCCTCGTCGTCCGCGCCGCACGGCATGAAGTCCTCGGACAGCGGAACTTCGATGGCGAAGGTGGAGCCGTGGCCGACCGTCGAGCGCACGTCCACCGAGTGGCCCAGCAATCGGGCCAGGCGCTGGACGATGGCCAGGCCCAGACCGACTCCGGTGCCCCGGCCGGTTACGGTAGGGGCGGCGCCCTGGCGGAACTCGCGGAAAATCTCCAGACGTTGGTTCTCCGGGATGCCTGGGCCGGTGTCGCACACGGTGATATGCAATCGCCGCCCGCGGTGGCGCACGCCCAGCAGCACGCCGCCGGACCGGGTGTAGCGGATGGCATTGGACAGGAAATTCCCCAGGATGCGGGCCAGCAGGCGGGGATCGCTGATGACGGCGGCGCTGCTGGGAACGATCCGCAGCTTCAGGCCGGCGGCCTCGGCCTGGGGCGCATAGGTGGTCTCCAACTGCTCCAGCACGTCGTTGATCTGGAACACCCGGGGTTCCGATTTCATCACCCCCGCGTCCAGCTTGGACATGTCCAGCAGGGAATCGAACATTTCCTCCATGCCGCGCAGGGCGATTTTCAGCGACTGCACGATGGTGCGCCCCTGCGGGGTGGCGACGTGGTGGTCGAGCGCCGAGGCGAACAGGGCCATGGCCTGCAGCGGCTGGCGCAGGTCATGGCTGGCGGCGGCCAGGAAGCGCATGCGGGCGCGGATGTTGCGCTCGGCCTCCTCGTTGGCCTCGGTCAGCCGACGTTCCTTCTCCTTCAACTCGGTCACATCCTCGAACACCAGCACGATGCGCTGATCGCCGCCCGTTTCGAAGCGCCTGGTCGATGCCAGCAGCCACAGCAGGCGGCCATCGGGGCGGCGTGCCTGCACCTCGGCACGAACGAAGTCCCGTTCACGCATCTCCTGGCAGAAGACATGGGGGCCGGCCTCGCCTTCGGCGGCGAAATCCTCGACCCGGCGGCCGGGCAGGCCGCCCGGGGGCACGCCTAGGGTGTGCTCGGCTTCCTCGTTGGCCCGCCTGATGGTGCCGTCCATTGCCACGGTGATCATGGGCAGCGGAATGGCACCGGTAAACGCCCGCAGCCGCGCCTCACTGGCGTCGCCGGTCGCAGACGATTGTCCGTTGTCTCTTTGGCCCATGGCCGGAATCGCTCGAACGCCAGAAGGGGGCTGCATTGTTTGGATCATTGGATCATAGCCGACGGCGGCGGCCAGTGTTGGAGGAATTGGAGGTGTGGGGCAATATCACCAACAGCAAGGTTGAATGAAGCATGGTGTCAACTGTTGCTAGTTTTTAGATCTGACCGAGTACCACCGCCTTATTCGTTTGGATTAGTACGCTTGGTATCGGGTTATTAGCATAAGGTATACGACTTGAAGAGTGACTTACATTTGACGTGTGAAGGATATAGATTTCGTCCGTATTATGATCTGCCAAATCATGCTGGAGCTGTTTCACGTCCCTTGTGGAGCCGCGACCAGCGCGGGCGACCCATCGCCCCAAGCCTAGGGAAACGGCCAGGAGAGTGCGACATGCTGCGGAACAAACAGCACTCCATGACGGCGCCGCAGGCGTGGAATTTCACGGCGGGCGAAACGGATCCTCGACTTGAGGTGCTGGCCGAGGTGGTCGACGGTCTCGACCTTGCCTCCTTCCTCAACGATCCCGCCTACCGCCGTCGCCTGAACGAGCTTCTGGAGCACTTCAGCGACGAGGAATTCGACGACTTCGAGCGCCTGTACACCCGCCGTTTCACCATCAACTGAGGGAGGCAGCCCATGACAACGGCGCAGCTGCCGATCTCCGCCCCTCATCGGCCAATGCCGTGCGTCGCAGTTTTAAACCTGAGACGGGGTGCTTCATGATCGACGCGACCTTGAACGAAACCCCGGCGGCGCAGGCGCCGGTGGCGCTGGCCGTCGAAGACACGCACATGGTGAGCGAGATCGTCGGGCGGTTCGAACCGGCCGAACGGCAAGATGTGCGTATCCTCGATGACCCCAGGCAACTGGTCGAGCATCCGGAAGCCGCACCGGGCGAGGTGACCATCATCTCCTACCCGGTCATGCGTCAGCTGGCCAAATACCATCTCGATGAGTTGGCCGAGTTCTGCCGCAACAACAAGGCGGTCCTGCTGATCCGCTCCCCCGAGTTCCTGGACTCCATCGGCTTCCTGGAATTCGTCGACGGCGTCATCTTCGCCGACGCCACCATGGAGAGGGTGCGCGACATCCTGCAATTGTCCAAGTCGGGTTATTCCATCCTGCCCTCGGCGGCGGTGATGGACATCGTCACCGACCGGCTGCGCTGCGATACCTTGCAGAAGCTATCGTTCATCGAGCTGTCCATCCTCGACCAGGTGCGGCTGGCCAAGACCAACCGGGCCATCGCCCGCTCGCTGGGCCTGACCGAGGCCAACGTGAAGACCAAGGTGCGCGCCATCCTGAAGGCGCTCAAATTCCAGAACCGCACCGAGGCCGCGGTGTTCGCCGCCCGCCAGAACGAACTAATCCGCCAGAGCCTGGGACGGCGCGGGCGGGAAAAGGCCGAGCCGCAGGAAGGCAAGCCCTTGCCGCACTGACACGAAAACGGGGCCCCGATGATCAGGGCCCCGTTTCGCGTTCAGGCCTCTTCGCGTCCAAGCCTCCGGGCAGGTTCACACGCCCGAATTGGCTTCCATGGAGGGGGTGGTGCCGGCAGCACCGGGCACCCCGCCGCGACGTGGCGGAGGCAGGGCGGCGTTCTCGGCCGACAGTCCGTTGTTCAGGGCCCAGATGGCGGCCTGGGTGCGGTTGGCGGCGTTGATCTTCTTCAGCACGCCCTTCAGGTGCACCTTCACCGTCGCCTCGGTGATGGACAGCTTCTTGGCGATCACCTTGTTGGGGTGGCCGTTCAGCAGGCAGCGCAGGATCTGGATCTCGCGCTCGGACAGGCCCTCCAGATCGGGCGAGGCGGTGGCCGGGCGCTGGGTGTCCACCTGGCCCGAGATCAGCATGGCCGCCAGTCGGGTGGGGAACACCTTCTCGCCCAGCAGCACCAGCTTCAGCGACTGCTTCAGCGCGTCGGGCGAGATGTTCTTGAGCAGGTAGGCGTCGGCGCCGGCCTCGAAGCAGCGGGCCAGGTTGTGGATGTTGCGGGTGCTTGCGGCCAGCACCACCAGCTTGAGGTCCTGATACTTCTCGCGCATCTGCTGAAGCACCGAGATGTCATCCGAGCCGGCGTCGAATTCCACCAGGGCGATCTTCGGCTTCATGCCCGCCTCCAGCCGCTGCAAGCCTTCGGCCATGCTGTCGGCTTCGTCGGTGATCTCGAAGGACGAGCCGTCCAGCAGCTTCTTCAGTCCTTCCCGGAACAGCTTGTTGGCATCAATCAGAAGCATTTCCACGTTCTGCATTTCAGTCCCCGTGCGTTGGCCCTTGGCATCGGAAGGCTTGCGTTGGAAAGGTGGCCTGCGGGCAGCTTGATGCCGGTGGAGGGGCGCCATGCCGCTCCTGCGAAATCAATCTTCTGATGCGATATTTATCCGACGGGGCAGTCCGCTCCCACGTTCTGGTGGAGGTAGCCGCGCGTTCAGAATCGGTAG
>DATJKV010000262.1:0-9760 GCA_035491155.1 Magnetospirillum sp.
AGGCGTATTGCTGACCGGCGAAGATGCCACACGGTTGCCCGCTCAAGAGCGCGGAGTGGGCTTCGTCTTCCAGCACTACGCCCTGTTCCGCCACATGACCGTGGCCGACAACATCGCCTTCGGCCTGAAGGTGCGCAAGGGAGCCCGCCGCCCGCCCAAGGCGGTGATCGCCGCCAAGGTCGACGAGCTGTTGCGCCTGGTGCAGTTGAACGGCTTGGCCAAGCGTTATCCCGCCCAGCTGTCGGGCGGCCAGCGCCAGCGTGTCGCCCTGGCCCGCGCCCTGGCCATCGAGCCGCGCCTGCTGCTGCTGGACGAGCCGTTCGGCGCGCTGGATGCCCAGGTGCGCAAGGATTTGCGCCGCTGGCTGCGGTCCCTGCACGAGGAAATGGGCCTGACCGGCGTGTTCGTCACCCACGACCAGGAAGAGGCGCTGGAAGTGGCCGACGAAGTGGTGGTGATGAGCAACGGCCGCATCGAGCAGGTGGGTACCCCCACCGAGATCTACGACCGCCCCGCCACCCCGTTCGTCTATCGCTTCCTCGGCAACGTCAACGCCGTGCCGGTGCAGGTGCGCGAAGGCCGCGCCGTGCTGGAGGGCGTCGAGCTGGTGTGCGAGCGCTGCGGCAACGACAGCGGTCCCGGCACCGCCTTCATCCGCCCGCACGACGTCGAACTGCGCCAGCCCGAGGCGGACGGCGTGGCCGGCCGCGTCCGGCACCTTACCGTGCTGGGGCCGGTGGTCCGTGCCGAACTGGCGGTGGGCGCCACCACCCTGGAAGCGGAACTGACCCGCGAGGAGCACGACCGGCTGGGCCTCAACCCGGGCAGCGCGGTGAAGCTGGGCATTCGCTCGGCGCGGCTGTTTTTAGAGTAAGACACCGAGTCTGTGGCTCCCTCACCCGCCTTCGCTACGCTCAGGCTCCCTCTCCCGCGCGCGGGAGAGGGAGGGACCCGCGAAGCGGGAGGGTGAGGGAGCCACAGACTCGGTGTCACGCCCCCGGCAGCGTCAGCCGGAACACGGCGCCGCCCTGGGTGGCGTTGGCCGCCTCCAGCATGCCGCCGTGGTCGCGCACGATGCCGTAGCTGATCCACAGGCCCAGGCCGGTGCCCTGGCCGACCGGCTTGGTGGTGAAGAACGGGTCGAACACCTTGGACAGGTCGGCGGGGGCGATGCCGGCGCCGCTGTCGACGACCTCCAGCATCACCTGGGCGCCGCGGCGGCGGCCGCTCAACGTCACCGTGGCGTCGGCGGTTTCGGCCACGGCGTCCAGCGCGTTCTCCACCAGATTGACCAGCACCTGGTGCAGCTGGCCGGCATGGCCGCGCGCCGCCAGGCCGGGTTCCAGCTCCAGCCGGATGGCGGCGGCGCTCTTGCGGCCCTTGGCCGCCCATTGCACCGCCTTGTCGGCCAGATCGGCGAGATCCACCGCCTGGGGCGCGCCGGATTCGGAAAAGGACAGCCGCTTCAGTGATTTGACGATGTCGGCCACCCGGTGCGCGCCTTCGCGGGTGCCGCCGATCAGGCCGGGCAGGTCGGCCATCAGCGCGTCGATGCGGAACTGGGCGCGGGCGCGCTCGCGCTCCGCCTTGTCGGCGCCGCCGTGGATCACCGCCAGGTATTGTTCCAGCCGCTCGCGGTACTTGGTCAGCACGTGGACGTTGCCGACGATGAAGCTGATGGGGTTGTTCAGTTCGTGGGCGACACCGGCGATCAGGCGGCCCAGCGAGGCCATCTTCTCCTGCTGCACCAGCTGGGCCTGGGCGCGCTTCAGCGCCTCGTAAGCCCGGCGCAGCTCGCCCACCGGGCGTCCCGTAAGCACCATGCCGGCAGGCAGGCCGCGATGATCCAGCAGCGTCGCGCAGGTCAGCGCCACCGGCTCGGACGCGCCGCCCTCGCGGGTCTTGAACCGCACCTCGCGGTCCTGACCAGGGCCCGCCTCCAGCCAATAGGACAGCGGCCCCACGTTCTCGGCCAGCAAATCGTCCACCGGCTGGCCGATCAAATCCACCTCGGCGAAGTCGGTGAGTCTGAGGAAGGCCAGGTTGACCTGCTGGATGGCGCCCTTGGGATCGCACACCACCAGGATGTCCGACACCGAGGACAGTACGCTGGTGATGAAGCGTTGCGCCTCCTCCAGCGCCGAGTTCTTTTCCTCAAGCTCGATTTCGTAGGAGATGAGGTCAGAATAGACCTCCTCCATCTTCTTGATCACCTCGATCCAGGCCAGCTCCTGGGCGTTGGCGATGTCGGGTTCGGTCATGGCGTCGCTGTAAGACAACCCTCTCCCCCCCCGGGGGAGCGGGTGGCGCGTAGCGCCGGGTGAGGGAGCCAAGGACGAGGTGCCGGCCGGCAAGGAAAGGATGCGGGGTGCCCGTGCCCGTGCAGGCGCTCCCTGGCTCCCTCACCCTCCCAGCCTCTGGCTGGGCCCCTCCCTCTCCCGTGGGACGGGAGAGGGGACTTGGACCTGCGCTGGTTCATCCCGCCCGCTCCAGCCCGTAGCGGCTCAGCTTGGCACGCAGGCCGACGCGGGACAGGCCCAGCTCCTCGGCGACCCGGCTGATGTTCCAGCGGTGGCGGCTCAGCGCCTCGCCCAGCAACTGGGCTTCCAGCGTCTCCACCTGGTCCTTCAAGCTACGCCGCTGGCCGGCGTCCGCGATGGCGCGGCCGCCGGGGCAGGCGCGGGCCCGGATGCGCGGGCTGATCAGGTCCAGTTCCAGCGTGTCCGTGTCGGCCAGGGCCACCATGCGCTGGATTTCGTTCTGCAGCTCACGCACGTTGCCGGGCCAGTCATAGGCCTTCAGCGTCGCCAGGGAATCGTCGGAAAAGCCTTTGATGGGCTTGCCGAAGCCCTTTCGGGTGTCGGCCAACAGCTTTTCCGCCAGCAGGTGGATGTCCATGGGCCGCTCGCGCAGCGGCGGGATGTGCAGCGGGAAGGCGGCCAGGCGGTAATAGAGGTCGCGGCGGAAATGCTTTTCCCGCACCTCGTCCTCCAGGGTGCGGTTGGTGGCGGCGATGACGCGCACATCCACCTTGCGGGTCAGGCGGGCGCCCAGCGGACGGATTTCACCTTCCTGGAGCACGCGCAGCAGCTTCACCTGGAAGGCGGGCGAGGTCTCGCCGATTTCGTCCAGGAAGATGGTGCCGCCATTGGCCTGCTCGAACAGGCCGATGCGGTCCTCGTAGGCGCCGGTGAAGGCGCCCTTCTTGCAGCCGAACAGCTCCGATTCCAGCAGTTGGTCGGGCAGGGCGCCGCAATTCTCCACCACGAAGGGCTTGTCGCCGCGCGGGGAATTGTAGTGGATGGCGCGCGCCAGCAGCTCCTTGCCGGTGCCCGATTCGCCGGTGATCAGCACCGAGATGTCGAAGGCGGCGACGCGGCTGGCCATTTCGATGATGTCGGCCAGCGGCGACTTGGCGGCGTGGACGATGCGGTCGAAATGATGGGCGCGCTTGAGCCGCCCGGTCTTCTTGGCCACGCTGCTTTCCAGCATGGCCGGCGCCACCTTGAGCTCCAGCGAGGCTTGGGCCGAGGCCTGCTGCAACTGAAGCAGCTCCAGCGCTTCGCGCACCGTGCGCACCAGCTCGTCCGGTTCCCACGGCTTGGTGATGTATTGGTAGATGCCGGCCTCGTTGATGCCGGCGATGATGTCCTCGGACGCGGTGTAGCCCGAGATGATCATGCGCACCGGCTCGGGCCAGCGCTCGCGCACTCGGGCCAGGAAGTCCACGCCTTGCGTCCCCGGCATGCGCTGGTCGCACAGGATGGCGTGCACCATCTCGGCCTCCAGCACCGCCTCGGCCTCATGGGCGTTCGAGGCGGTGAGCACCCGGAACTCGTCGGACAGCACCCGGCGCAACGCCTCCTGCGACTGCTTTTCGTCGTCGACGACAAGGATGATGGGCAGAGACGTCACGGCGCTTTCCTTCCCCCAGAGCCGGATGCTCACAGGTTGGATCGCTTTGCGATCCGGCATGTGAGTTGAATCCGTCTCTATTCCACAAATTAGAGGGCGATTCAGACATAGGGCGGCGCATTCCTGCGTCGCCCTATGTCATCGCGCTCTAGGGCGTGCTCATTCTGGCCCGAGGGGTGGAAAGGAATCAACCACACTGGTCGCGCAATTACCTCGCGAGGGCCGCTTACGAGGGCGGATTCTCCCGCCGCTCGGTTTCCGCCGCCTGCTGGGCGTCGGCTTTGCCCTCTTCGATCAGCCTTTCGCCCTCTTGGGGCTGGCCGGTAACTATTTTATCCAGCCCTTCATCCACCTTGTCCTTGGCGCGTTGCGCCAATTGGCGGCCGATGTCGGTGTTCAACGCCCATTGCCATCCTTCCCGTACGCGATCCGCCCAACCCATGGCCAGCCTCCCACACAGATGTCCCCTCTTCGAGTGAACGCGGGTCGCCTGGGCCCGGTTTCATCCATCGAACCGGAGGCGGGCTGGCGTGTTCATCCAGGGAGGATGTCCACGAAATGGAGGAATCGATGAGGGTGCTCACGCTCGTGGCCGCGTTGACCCTGGCCGCCGGCCCGGCCTGGTCCCATGCCGGCGGGCTGGACGAGAACGGCTGTCACAACAACAAGGCGAAGGGGGTGTACGAGTGCCACCAGGGGCCCTTGAAGGACCAAACCTTCAAGAGCAGGGCCGAGGCCGAACAGAAATTGGCGAGCATGCATGCGAAGCCAGGCCAGCAGAGTTCGTCCATGCCTGCCGAGCGCAAGAGCGCCCCCGAAAGCAAAAAGACGACGCCCGGGGCGACCCAGCAACAACCCCAGACCAACAGGTAGACCGCATCTTTATAGTCGGTCGGGCCTCAATCGGTCGGGGTGACGCGATGGACGGGGGTGAAGGGGGCGGTCACCTCCTCCTCGGCGCGCCGGTCGCCGATGGCGGCCAGCAGGATCACCAGCCCAAGGGCGATGAGGACGGGCATGGCCTTGGCGGCCAGGGAGCGCAGGGTCTGCATCATGGTGTCTCGTGTCATTTCATGTTTCATGTTTCATGTTTCATGACACGTAACACCATTGACGATCCCGGGCAAGGGCGGCGACCATGCGGCGCCATTCCCATTGGATTTCAGGTTTCATGTCAGACCTCGATTCGCCCGCCCGCCCGCTGCGCCGCACCACCCTGGCCGAGGATGCCTATGGCGCCCTGCGCGACATCCTGCTGGTGGACGGCCGCTTCGCCCCCGGCGAGAAGATCAGCGTCGAGGAACTGAGCCGCGAGCTTGGCGTCAGCCGCTCGCCCATCTGGACGGCGGTGGCCCGGCTCGAGGCCGAGGGCGTGCTGCGGGTGGTGCCGCGCCAGGGCGTGTTCATGGTCGATTTCGACGCCGGCAAGGTGGCCAACCTGTTCCAGGCGCGCGAAGCGCTGGAGGGCATGGCGGCGCGCCTGGCCGCCGCCAATGTGGAGCAGGCGAACATGGCCGAGCTCAACCTCTATCTGGCCCGCCAGCGCGAGGCGTTGCAGCATCGGGACGACCGTGGCTACGCCCACGCCACCCAATTATTCCACGACCGGATCATCGCGTTGTCGGGCAACCCCACCATCGAGAAGATGGTGGCGGCGCTGTATTCCCAGATGCAGGCCATGTGCGGCCCGGTGGTCGCCACCTCGTGGCCCGAGCGATCCATCTATTGGAACGACCACTCCGCTCTGGTCGCCGCGTTGTCGCACAGGGATGCCGACGAAGCCGAATCCCAAGCCCGCCGCCACGTCCGCCGGGTGGCCGAGGCGGCGCTGCGGCGATAGCGCCTACTTCGCCCGATGCCGGGCTAAGTACAGCGGCGTGCGCGATTTCGGAATCTTACGGATGAAGTTCCACCGCGCCACGTGGTAGCTGGGATCGAAGCCGTAGAAGTTCAGGTTCATCCGCTCCAGCTCCTCGGCGCGGTAGGCGGCCAGGGGCTTTTCCGCTTCGTCGGCGAGGCGGGCCAGCCGCTTGGCTGCCAGGCGCTCGTCCAAATCGGCGGCGGCGGCGAGATCGTGGGCGAAGCGTTCCACCTCGGCGCGGAATTCGGGCACGGTGCGGCCGAAGGCGGCGTCGATCAGGCCCAGGTCACGCGCCTCGTTGGTGCCTACCGGCAGGCGGGCCTGGGTGATGGCGTGGGCGCGTTCGGGGCCGCAGCGTCGGGGCAGCAGATAGGTCCAGTATTCCGAGCCGTACAGATTGCCCATGCCCTTGTAGTGCGGGTTCAGCACCACGCCCTCACGCGCCACCACCATGTCGGCCGCCAGCGCCATGAACACGCCGCCGGCGCCCCCATTGCCGGCCATCGCCGCCACTATCAGGTGGCTGGGGCAGGTGATGATGGCCTCGCACAGATCGTTCATGGCGTTGATGTTGCGCCAGGATTCGTCGGCCGGGCTGGCCTCGTCCTCGATGGTGGAGAGGTGGATGCCGTTGGACCAGAAATCCGGCCCGCCCATCAGCACGACCACCTTGGTGGGGCGCTTGGTGGCGGCCAGGAAGGCGTCCTTGAGCGCCAAGCACTGGTCGGTGCTCATGGCGCCGTTGTGGAAGGGGAAGTGCAGGAAGCCGATGCCGCCCTTCTCGTCGTACCAGATGTCGTGATGGCCCGGCTGGGCGGGCAGGCCGGCGGCCACATCGGCCAGCAAGGTGGCGGCGGGCAGCTTGAGCGCGCCCTTCTCGGCCTTGCGCAGATGGCCGATCCAAACGGCGCCGTCGGTGGTGGCCCGTGCCATGCGACCGCCCTGCACGGCGATCCACTCGCCCGGTCGGCCGCACAGGTTCAGCCCGTCGGCGGGGGCGCCGTCGTGCAGGTAGAAGTCTCCGTCCAACACGCCGGGCGTGCCGTCGCTGGCGCGCAGCTTGCGCAACACCGTGGCGGTGTCGTCCACCGCCCAGTCGATGGCGCGGTCGGCCTGGGTCATGGCCGGCTTCCACCAGGTCTTCTCCGGGCGCATCGGCTCGGCCACGCGCAGGGCCTCGAACACCGCCTCCACCGCCGCTTCGGTGACCTCGTTGCGGTACAGGCTGGATTTGGTGGCGGCGCGCATGGGGAAGGTGCGATGGGCCCAGACCGGGCCGGCATCCATCTCGGCCTCGGCCTGGAGCACGGTGACGCCCCATTCCTCGCGCCCCTCCAGGATGGCCCAGTCCAGCGCCGACGGTCCCCGGTCGCCGATCGGCCCCGGATGCACCACCAGGCATTTGTGCCGCTTCCACACCTGCTCGGGGATGGCGCGCTTGAGGAACGGCGCGATGATTACGTCCGGCCGCGCCAGCTCCACCGCTTCGATGGTGACGGCGTCGTTGACGTCGAACTCCAGGCAGACGTCGTGGCCGGCCTGGGTGAGTTCGACCCACAGGCGCTGGGTCAGGGAGTTGAAGGAGTGGGCGATGAGGAGGATGCGCATGGTCTGTCTCTAACACCCCAATCCCGTCATCCCCGCGCAAGCGGGGATCCAGGGGGAGTTCGGCCGGCTTTTCCGTGACTCCTGGACTCCCGCTTTTGCGGGAGTGACGCAGTGGGGGGCAGTTCCGTGGTGCGCGCGCATCAGCAAATCCTCGGCAATTGCTCGCCGGCCAGCCAGTCGACCACGCGGTTGCCGCCCATGGCGGTTTCCATCTGGACGAAATGGTGGGCGTCCTCGCGGCACACGCCAATCTGAGCCGCATCTTTGCCCAGCGGATGGGCGCGCATGATCGCCAGCAATTGTTCGGCATGCTCGGGCGCGCAGATGCAGATCAGCTTGCCCTCGTTGGCGACGTAAAGGGGGTCGAGGCCCAGCAACTCGCAGGCGCCGCGCACCTCGGCCTTGATCGGGATGGCCGTTTCCTTGAGCGCCATGCCGATGCCCGCTTGCGCGGCGATCTCGTTCAGCGTCGCCGCCAAACCGCCGCGGGTGGGATCGCGCAGCACGTGGATGTCGGGGATGGCGGCCACCATCTCGGCCACCAGGGTGTGCAGCGCAGCCGAATCGGACAGGATGGCGCTTTCGAAGCCGAGCGATTCGCGCTGGCTCATCACCGCCACGCCGTGGTCGCCCATGGTGCCCGACACCAGGATGGCGTCGCCGGCCCTGGCCCGGTCGCCGGAAATGGTCACGCCCGGCGGCACCAGGCCGATGCCGGCGGTGGTGATGAAGATGCCGTCGCCCTTGCCCTTTTCCACCACCTTGGTGTCGCCGGTGACCACCGGCACTCCGGCCTCTTTCGAAGCGCGCGCCATGCTGTCGACGATGCGCTTGAGGTCCGCCAGCGGGAAGCCTTCCTCGATGATGAAGCCGGCCGACAGCGACAGCGGCTTGGCGCCCGCCATGGCCACGTCGTTGACGGTGCCGTGCACGGCCAGGGAACCGATGTCGCCGCCGGGGAAGAACAGCGGGCTGATGACGTAGCCGTCGGTGGTCATCACCATGCGCCCGGCCGGCACGTCGAACGCCGCCTGGTCGTTGCGCTGGTTCAGCGCCTCGTTGTCGAAGGCGGCGACGAACAATTCCTCGACCAACTGCTGCATGGCACGGCCACCGCCACCATGGGTGAGGTCGACGCGGCCATGGGCGATGTCCAGCGGGCGGGGATGGGAGCGGCGGGGGAGGGTCATGCTTCAGCCTTGGAATCGCGGAAACGGCCATAGGTCCAGTGGGCGGCGCAGGCGCCCTCGGCGGACACCATGCAGCTGCCCATGGGGTTTTCCGGGGTGCAGATTGTGCCGAACAGTTTGCAGTCGGTGGGGCGCTTGACGCCGCGCAGGATGGCGCCGCACTCGCAGGCCTTGTTGTCGGCCACGCTGTCCTGGGGCACCTCCCATTTGCGCTCGGCGTCGAAGGCGGCGAAGGGTTGCTTGATGCGGAGCGCCGAATAGGGCACCAGCCCCAAACCGCGCCACTCGAAGCTTTTCCTCAGCTCGAACACTTCGGCCACCAGGGCCTTGGCCTTGGCGTTGCCGTCGCGGGTCACGGCGCGGGCGAACTCGTTTTCCACCTGGAAACGGCCTTCGTTGACCTGGCGCACCAGCATCAGCACCGCCTGCAGCACGTCCAGCGGCTCGAAGCCGGCGATGACCACCGGGCGCTGGTACTCCTCGGCGAAGTACTCGTAAGGCGCCGAGCCGATGATGGTGGAGACGTGGGCCGGGCCGATGAAGCCGTCCAGCTTGACGGTGCCGAGCGTTCGCACCTCGGGGCTGTCGAGGATCTGGGCGATGGCGGACGGCGTCAGCACGTGGTTGCAGAAGACGAAGAAGTTCTTGAGGTCCAGCGCCTGGGCCTGCTTCAGCGCCACCGCCGTGGGCGGTGTGGTGGTCTCGAAGCCGATGGCGAAGAACACCACGTTCTTGTCCGGATTGGCCTGGGCCAGCTTCAGCGCGTCCATGGTGGACCACACCATGCGGATGTCGCAGCCCTCGGCCTTGGCCTTGAGCAGCGAGATGCGCTTGGAGCCCGGCACCCGCATCATGTCGCCATAGGTGCACAGGATCACGCCGGGCTGCTTCGCCAGCCAGATGGCGGCGTCGATGCGGCCGATGGGCAGCACGCAGACCGGGCAGCCGGGGCCGTGCACCATGCGGACGTTGGGCGGCAGGATGTCTTCCAGGCCGTAGCGCGAGATGGCGTGGGTGTGGCCGCCGCAGAATTCCATCAGGTGGTAGCTGCGGGCGGGATCGGCCTCGGCGGCGATGGTCCGCGCGATGCCCTTGGCCAGCTCGCCGTCGCGATACTCGTCGATGTACTTCATTGAGCGGGAACCGTCTCGGCCATCTCGGCGAACAGGGCCAGGGTCTTCTCGGC
>DATJKV010000263.1:0-3839 GCA_035491155.1 Magnetospirillum sp.
CATGCCGGGAAAGCCGGCATGGCCCAGGTGGAGGGTCTGCAGCCGGGGAGAGGTCTCCCCGCCCGAGACGCTGCTCAACCCACCACCCGTCCGCGGCGGCGGACCAGTTGGTAGCGCCGCGACAGGTACGCCAGCGGCACGCTCAAGATGTGAACCAGCCGCGAGAAGGGAAACAGCAGCACGATGGTCATGCCCAGCACCAGGTGGACCTGGAACACCAGATCGGTGCCGGCCACCAGTTCGGCGGCGCCGCTGCGGAAGGTGACGATGCGCTGCGCCCACTCGGCCAGGGCCAGCATGACGCCGGCATCGTGGTGGCTGGCCGAGGCCGGGATGGTCAGCAGGCCAAGGACCAGTTGGGCGAACAGCAGCAGCAGGATAATGGTGTCCATGCGCGAACCCGCCACCCGCACGCGATCGTCGGTCAGACGGCGGTAAACCAGGAACACCATGCCGAACAGGCACAGCGTGCCGAAGATTCCGCCCGCCGTCATGGCAATGACCTGCTTGGTCTCAGCCGACAGACCGAAGGCGGAATACACCGCATGCGGGGTCAGCAGGCCGACGGCATGGCCAGTGAGCAGCAGGATGATGCCGACATGGAAGGCGTTGCTGGCAAACAGCATTCCGCGCCGGCTGAGGAACTGGCTGGAGCCGCTTTTCCAGGTATAAGGCTCGTAGTCGAAACGGACCAGACTGCCCACCAGGAACACGGCCAAGGCGATGTACGGATAGAGACCGAAAAGAAAGAAATTCAGCTTTTCCATGATCACGCTCCCTGGTGGGCCTTGAGGGCGGCGGAGGTGGCGGGCATGCCGCCGCAAGGTGGCGGCACGGCTGCACCGCCGAAATCCACCGGGTCCTCGGCCCAGGCTTCGTCCATATCCTGGTCGGTGTCGGGGGTGGAAACCGGCACACGGGTGCCGCCCAAGGGCGCCCCCGCCAGCTCGGCCACCGCCGCCATGACTGGGGCATAGGCGCTGTTACGATCCTCCAACCGCTTGGCCAAGGCGGCAATCACATGGGCCGCCTCGCCCAGCAACGACCGAGCCTCCGCCTCGGATTCGATCGACAGGAACTCCAGGAAGATGGGCAGGTAGTCGGGCAGTTCTTCCACCCCCAACTCCAGCCCGCGCCCCCGGTACATGTCCTGCAGGTCGACCATGGCCTGCCCGCGATCACGGGAATCGCCATGGACGTGCTCGAACAGGTTCAGCGACAGCGACCGGGTGCGGTCGAACTGCTCGACCCAGGCGGCCTGCCAGTCCAGCAGGTCGGCACCGGCCATGGCGCTGACGAAGGTGTCCAGGCCGGCCATGCGGTCGGCCGACAGCCGCCCCTCCGCCGACAACAGCACCTGGATCTCCGGCAGGTCCGCCATGGTCTTCTCGGTGGGATAGTCGAGCAGCGCGGCCAGGATCTTGAATGTCACCATGGCCGTCACTCCACCGGAACCGGACGCTTGCGCGGTCCGCCGAACAGCCCGACGTCGTTGGCGCTGCCGCAGCCGTCGCCGAACGAGAAGCCGCAGCTGCCCTTGAGATCGAAGGCGTCCTCGGCGTATTCGCGGTGCGTGGTCGGCACCACGAAGCGGTCCTCGTAATCAGCCAAGCCCATGATGCGGTACATGTCCATGGCCTGGGCCTCGGTCAGCCCGACCTGGCGCAACGGGCCCAGGTCAGGCGTGCCGCCCACCGTCACCGAACGCATGTAGGCGCGCATGGCCAGCATGCGCTCCAGCGCCGACACCACCGGCTTCTCGTCGCCGGCGGTCAGCATGTTGGCCAGATAGCGCACCGGGATGCGCAGGCTGGACACGTCGGGGATGGTGCCGTTGACACCGATGGCCCCCGAATCGGCGCGGCCCTGGATGGGCGACAGCGGCGGGATGTACCAGACCATGGGCAGGGTGCGGTATTCCGGATGCAGCGGGAACGCCACCTTCCAGTCCATGGCCATCTTCCACACCGGCGACTTGCGGGCCGCCTCCAGCCAGGCGGCGGGCACACCGTCGCGACGGGCCTGTTCCTGCACCTCGGGCGAGTGAGGATCGAGGAAGATGTCCATCTGGGCCTGGTAGAGGTCGGTCTCGCGCTTGGTGGACGCCGCCACCTCGATGCGGTCGGCGTCGTACAGCACCACGCCAAGATAGCGGATGCGGCCGACGCAGGTTTCCGAACAGACGGTGGGCTGGCCGGATTCGATGCGCGGGTAGCAGAAGATGCACTTCTCCGACTTACCGGACTTCCAGTTGTAATAGATTTTCTTGAACGGGCAGGCCGACACGCACATGCGCCAGCCGCGGCACTTGTCCTGGTCGATCAGGACGATGCCGTCCTCTTCGCGCTTGTAGATGGAGCCCGCCGGACACGAGGCGACGCAGGCCGGGTTGAGGCAATGCTCGCACAGCCTGGGCAGGTACATCATGAAGGTGTTTTCGAACTCGCCGTAGATCTCTTTCTGCATGTTGGCGAAGTTCTTGTCCCGCGAGCGCTTGCGGAACTCGGTGCCCAGGATTTCCTCCCAATTGGGGCCCCATTCGATCTTTTCCATGCGCTTGCGGGTGACCAGCGAGCGCGGCCGGGCGGTGGGCATCGCCTCGGACACCTGCGCTGTCTGCAGGTGTTCGTAATCGAAGGTGAACGGCTCGTAGTAGTCGTCGATCTCCGGCATGCGCGGGTTGTTGAAGATCTTGGCCACCAGCGACGCCCGCGAGCCCAGGCGCGGCACCAGCGAGCCGTTGGGGCGGCGGCGCCAGCCGCCCTGCCACTTGTCCTGGTTCTCCCAGTCCTTGGGATAGCCGATGCCGGGCTTGGTCTCGACGTTATTGAACCAGGCGTATTCGACGCCTTCGCGGGTGGTCCACACGTTCTTGCACGTCACCGAACAGGTGTGGCAGCCGATGCACTTGTCCAGGTTCAGGACCATGGCGATCTGTGCGCGGATCTTCATGGCTCAGGCCCCCTTCTCTTCAAGGATGCCGTCCAGCCACTCCACCTCGGTCATCTTGCGGATGATGACGAACTCGTCGCGGTTCGACCCCACCGTGCCGTAGTAGTTGAAGCCATAGGCCTGCTGCGCGTAGCCGCCGATCATGTGGGTCGGCTTGGGGCATGTCCGCGTCACCGAGTTATGGATGCCGCCGCGCAGCCGCGTGGTCTGCGCCCCGGGTGTATTCACGATCTTCTCCTGGGCGTGGTACATCATGCACATGCCTTCCTTGACCCGCTGACTCACCACCGCACGGCAGGCGATGGCGCCGTTGGCGTTGAACACCTCGATCCAATCGTTGTCCTCGATGTCGGCCTTGGCGGCGTCCTTCTCGGAAATCCAGACGATCGGGCCGCCGCGCGACAGCGTCAGCATGATCAGGTTGTCGGTATAGGTGCTGTGGATGCCCCACTTCTGGTGCGGGGTGATCCAGTTCAGCACCACCTGCTTGGCGCCGTTCGACTTGGTGTCGATCACCGGCTTGACCGTCTTGGTGTCGATGGGCGGGCGGTAGACGCACAAGCCCTCGCCGAAGCCCAGCATCCACTTATGGTCCTGATAGAATTGCTGGCGGCCGGTCAGGGTGCGCCACGGGATCAGCTCGTGGACGTTGGTGTAGCCGGCGTTGTAGCAGACGTGCTCGCTCTCCAGGCCCGACCAGGTCGGCGCCGAGATGATCTTGCGCGGCTGGGCGACGACGTCGCGGAAGCGGATCTTCTCGTCCTCCTTGGGCAGCGCCAGGTGGGCGTGTTCGCGGCCGGTCTGCTTGGCCAGCGCCTCCCACGCCTTGACCGCCACCTCGCCGTTGGTCTCGGGCGCGAGCGTCAGGATGGCCTCGCAGGCGTCGA